>JAWLGN010000339.1:0-5455 GCA_041685075.1 Bryobacteraceae bacterium | reverse complement strand
ACTACGGCCTGCAGATGAAGGCCCGCAGCCGCGCCGAGCAGACCTTCGTGGTGCAACTGGCCTGCGACTCCGGCGGCTACCTGCCCACTGCCAAGGCCGTGGCGGGCGGCGGCTACGGCGCCGAAGTGGCCAGCAACCGCGTGGGCCCGGAAGGGGGAAAGCTGCTGGTGGACCGCACCGTAGCGGCCATCAACTCCCTGTTCGAGTAGCGGCGGGCGGCGGCGCCGTGGTGCCCCGCACGACCAGCTCGACGGGAATGCGCACCTGTCCCCGCGGCTCCACGCCCTTTTCGATGCGGTCCAGCAGCGCGTGGGCCGCCGTGTGCCCCACCCCCACCAGGTCCACCTTGATGGTAGTGAGGGCCGGGGTGCCTACCCCCAGGTCGTCGCAGCCGATCACGCTGAACTCCTCCGGCACCGCGATCCCCGCCATGGCCAGCGCCTGGAGCACGCCCAGCGCCACGTTATCGTTGGTGGCCAGCAGGGCCGTGGGAAGCCGGCCGCTTTCGATCATCTTCTGCGTGCTCTCGAAGCCGGCCAGCATGCCGGGCGCCAGGTCCGTGGTGGAAAGGAAACGGGTGTAGCGGGGGGAATACGCCAGGCCGCACTCCTCCAGCGCCTGCCAGAAGGCTTCATACTTCTCCGAGCCGGCAAAGCCGATGAAGCCGATCTCCCTGTGGCCCAGCTCGCAGAGACGCCGCACGGCCTGCCGGGTGCCGCTGGCATAGTCGATCCGCACCGTGTCGGTATCGCGGTCGCGTAGCAGCAGGTCCACCGCGATGAGGGGCGTCTCCAGGCACCGGAGGCGATCGAAAACCGCGCGGCTCACGCCGCCCACCACCAGGTTGCCGTCCAGCCCGCCGGTGACATCGTCCCCGGCGAAGACGCGATCCACCGAGCCGGCGCTCTCGTCCACCGCATGGAACTGCACCCGGTACCCGCGGTCGCGGCACACCTCGCCCACGCCGGTGAGAATCCGGCTGTACCCGGGCTGTACGAAGTTGAGGATGGCGGCGCTGATCCAGAAGCCTATCTGCCGGACCGCGGGCGCGCCGGCGCTGCGGCGGGGCGCCTGCGAGACGAAGGTCCCCCGGCCGGCGGTGCGGAACAGAATGCCTTCGGTGAGCAGTTCCTTAATCGTTTCCCGGACCGAAGTGCGGGAGATGCCGCAGCTTTCGGCCAGCGCCCGCTCCGAGGGCAGGCGTTCACCGGCTTTGTAGACGCCTTCACGAATCCGTTCCAGCACCAGGGTGCGCAGTTGTTGCGGAATCGGAATCGGGCTATTCGGGTCGATGGACACCTTAGAATGTATCATACACGGTCTGACCAAGCCGGGCCAGGGCCGGATCCGGGGCGCACGGCACAGCGCCGCCGCGGTTTGGCCAGCAGATTGCATCCTTACAGAAAAACTCTAAGGACCTTTTGCCATGCTTGCTGACGCGCTTCGTGTGACCTCGGTGGCCCGTTGTCCGCGATTGCCGGACGGCGCGGCCGATGTACTCACCATCAGCGACAACCCGACCCTGGGTGTCTACCTGGCGGGATTGTTCCAGCAGACCGGCTGGAAGATCGCGCATACCCGCAGTTGCGCAGCGGGCATGGCGTTTGCGCGGGATCATGGGGCGGCGGTGGTGGTTTGCGAGGAGATCCTGCCGGATGGCGCCTGGGATGATGCGGCGGCCGCTTTGGCCGAGCTGCCGCACCCGCCGGCGCTGATTGTGGTAGGCGGCGACCAGGGGCTGCCGCGCGAAGTGGCGGCCGCGGGAGGCTTCGACGCGCTGGTCCGTCCCCTCCGCGAAGCCGACGTGATGTGGACCATCGCCAGCGCCTGGCACGGCTGGGTGAAGCACCTGGAAGGCGTTGGAAGCGGAGGTGAGCCATGCCCCGGTGCTTGAAGCCCGAATGCGCGGTGCAGTGCCTCTGTGCCGGCCGGCTGCTGTGCCGCGCGCTGTTCCTGGTGCTGGCTGTGGTCCTGGTGGCGAGCCTGGTAGTGGGGGTGGCGCACCTGCGGAGGGCCGGGACCTCAGCCGCGGTATCCGAAGCGGCGCCACTCGCGCGGCCGGATCTGCCCGAGTTGGTGGCCGAGGCCGAGAATTACTGAGGAGAGCGGATCCCCCGCGACCGCCACGGGGACGCCGCACTGCGCGGCGATAAAGCGGTCCAGGTTCCGTAGCAGCGCCGTTCCGCCGGTGAGCACGATCCCCGTATCCGCGATGTCGGCGCTAAGCTCCGGGGGCGCTTGTTCGAGCGTCTCCCGCACCAGGTTGACGATGCGCTGGAGCGGCTGCGCCATGGCCTCCTGGACCTCGCCGCTGCCGACGGTCGCCTGCCGCGGAACGCCCTCCCCGATCGAGCGGCCCCGCACCGGCAGGCTCGCCTCGTGCCCGTTGGCCAGAGCCGATCCGATGCGGATTTTCAGGCGTTCGGCCGTGGGCTCGCCGATCAGGAGCTGGTGGGCGGAGCGCACGTGAGCGGCGATGGCGGCATCCAGGTCGTTGCCCCCCACCGGCAGGGTGCGGGCGCAGACGATGCCCCCCAGCGAAATGATGGCTGCCTCGGTAATCCCCGCCCCGATACTAACCACCATGCGGCCCCGGCACTCGTCCATGGGGATGCCGGCGCCGCGCGCCGCCGCCAGCACCTGGTCCACCAGCACCGCCGAGGTGGCGCCCGCGTTCCGCAGCGACTCGACCGCGGCCCGGCGCTCCACATCCGTCATCCCCGCCGGCACCGCGATGGCCGCCGCGAGCCGCCTCCATCCCACCGCGATGCGCGCCTGGTGCAGAAAGCGGTGCAGCATGCCGTCGAACAGGTCGAGGTCGCTGATGATCCCCGCCCGGATAGGCCGTGCGGTGTGGAAGTTCCGAGGCGTGCGCCCCAGCCCCGCCTGCGCCTCACCGCCCACCGCCTCGATGGCGCCGGTGCTGGTCCGGATGGTGACCAGGGACGGCTGGTTCACCGCCACGCCGCGTCCCGTAACGTAGATCAGGGTGTGGGCCGTCCCGGGGTCCAGGCCCATGCGAGTACAAGGAAGTCCAAACACGATTGCCGGAATCAGCCCCCCGCTACCTTGGAGCCTTCCGGCTGATACAGAATCTCCAGCACCTTGAGCCGCCGGATGCCCCGGGGAACGGGCCACTCGATGACGCTGCCGACCCGGTACCCCAGCATGGCGGTGCCGATGGGCGCGAGCACCGAAATACTGTTCTCCGTGCGCGCGTCGGAAGGGAAGATCAGCTTGTAGACCCGAATCTCTCCCGAATCCAGGTCCTGGAGCTTCACTTCGGAGTTCATGGTGATGACATCGCGCGGAATAGCATCCGGCTCCACCACTTCGGCCCGGTCCAGTTCCTGTTCGAGCACCTCCAGGTACCGATTGTCCGCCATTTTGGCGCCGCGACGGCCGGCGATCAGGCGCCGGAGCCTGTCGTAATCGGCATCGGTAATGTAGATGCGATCTCGCATTGGTCAGACCTCCTGTGAACTTGCGGGGAAAAGATCCGGAGCCAATCATCACTGCACGCCGTTTGCCAATCCGCCGAAAGCCACGGATGCGGCCTGAAACCCCGCGAGCCGGAGAACGCTGCCTCAAAACGCACAGCGCTGGTCGTTAGCGCCCAACGGCAGACTTGCCGGCACCTCCGGCCGGCCGTCTATGGCAGCTCATAACCACGGTGCTTGCCCGCCCGCGATTTGCACCGGATCATAGAGGTAGAGGTGGAAATGGCTTTAAACTCCCGGATGCGCTGGCTGATGGTGGGCTCCGCCCTGGCGGCCGCCGGGACGGTGCACTGGCTGGCGGGCGGGGCGGCGGCGCTGGTCTACGCCATTCCGGTGGTGCTCGCCGCGGTGCTGGGCGGCTGGCGGGGAGGGGTGGCGGCGGCCGCGCTCGCCTCCGCTGGAATCGTCGCCTGGGCGCCGCACGCAATCCCGCTGCTCGCGCTCGAAGTCCTGGCGCTCGTCCTGCTGGCCTGCGTGGCCGCGGCCGTAACCGGCCGGGAACGCCGGGAAGTGGCCGGCCGGCTCAGCGCCGCCTACGAGCGTAGCCAGGCCACCTTCGAAGGCATGAAGCGCGCCGAGCGCCTGTCGGCCATCGGACAACTCTCGGCCGGGCTGGCCCACGAGATTCGCAACCCCCTGGCCAGCATCTCCGGAGCCGCCGCCATCCTGGCCCGAAACCAGGACCTCGACGAGAAGAACGCCCGCTGCCTGGAGATCATCACCGGCGAGTGCCAGCGGTTGAACGGCCTCCTCACCAACTTCCTGAACTTCGCCCGCCCCCGACCCCCGCGCCTCCGGAGCGTGCACCTGGAACCGCGGCTGGAGAACGTGCTGGCGCTGGCCGGCCACGGCGTGCGCGGCAAAACCGTGCGGTTCGACAAGCGCATCGAGCCGCGCCTCCAGCCCGTGGAATGCGACCCCGAGCAACTGGAACAGGTATTGCTTAACCTCATGATCAACGCCATCGAAGCCAGCCCCGACGGAGAAACCGTGACGTTCTCGGCCTCGCCCGGCAATGGCCGCATCGCCATAGGAGTCAGCGACCGGGGCGCCGGCGTGGCGCCCGCCGATATCGATCGGCTCTTTGACCCCTTTTTCACCACCAAAGAGCACGGCACCGGCCTGGGGCTGCCGGTGGCGCACCAGATCCTCCGGCAGATGGGCGGTTCCCTGGTAGCCGCTGCCAATGACGGCCGCGGTATGACGTTTTCCGTTATCCTGCCGGTGAAGGCGAATTCATGAATCCTCCCCGCATTCTGGTTGTGGATGACGACTCCAGCCTGCGCTGGGTGCTCAAAACCCAGCTCGAAGAGATGGGCTATGCGGTGGACACCGCCGCTTCGGGCGCCGAGGCGCTCGCGGCCATGGACAAGCGGCCGCCCGCGCTCGTGCTCACCGACCTGAAGATGCCCGGCATGTCCGGCATGGAACTGCTGGAGCACATCCGCCGCGACTACCCGGAAATCCCGGTCCTCATCATCACCGCCTTCGGCACCATCCAGAGCGCGGTCGAGGCCATGCGGAGGGGCGTCTACGACTACCTGACCAAGCCCATCGATTACGACGAGCTGGGGCTGGTCGTCAGCCGCGTGCTCGATCACTTCCGGCTGGTGCGGGAGGTGCAGACGCTCCGTGCCAGCCTGGACCGCAAGTACGGCTTCGAGAACATCATCGGGCACTCGGAGGCGCTGCTTTCGTTGCTCGATACCGCCGCGCGCGCGGCCCAGAGCAACTCCACCATCCTCATCCACGCCGAGACCGGCACCGGCAAGGAACTGCTGGCGCGCGCTATCCACTACAACTCCCCGCGGCGCGACCAGCCCTTCGTCACCATCAACTGCGGCGCCATCCCGCGCGACCTGCTGGAATCGGAGCTGTTCGGCCACGTCAAGGGCGCCTTCACCGGGGCCTTGACCCACAAGGCCGGCAAGATCGAGCTGGCCGATCGCGGCACC
>JAWLGN010000338.1:0-5463 GCA_041685075.1 Bryobacteraceae bacterium | reverse complement strand
CGGCTTCGATCCCGCGACGAAGTCCATCGTGAACGGCGCGGACTGGGAGAAGATGTACCGCATCGGCGCCACGCTGCCGCAGATCCGGAACATTTTCGAGAGCATGGGCGTTCGCTTCATCAGCCCGGAAGAGGCCGGGGTGCCGAAGCGGCTGATGCACACCAACTGGTGGGACTTCGGTCCGCGGGCGGGCTTTGCCTATAAGCTCAGCGACGGAGCCCGGCCGTTCGTCATCCGCGGCGGCTACGGCATCTACGGTTATCCCATGCCGCTCAGGGCGTTCAACGCGCGCATGCGCTCGAACCCGCCCAGCAACGCCAATTTCACCTTCCAGTTCTCGGACTCCGCCCAATCCCCGGACGGCTTGCCGAATTATGGCCTGCGCTCCGTGCCCAGCATTATCGCCGGCGTGAACAGCCGGGACGTGGTGAACGTGGACAACCCGCAGGGCATCAGCCGGGGATCGTTCCGCACCGTCTACTTCAACCCGGAGCAGCCTACCTCCCGCGCGCACGAATGGAACTTCACCGTGGAGAAGGAGATCTTCCAGAACACGGTCGTGAAGGTGGGGTACGTGGGCAGCCACGGTTCTCGCCTGGACATGTATTACACCTACAACCAGGCTCCCAACGACTACGTCTGGTTCACCCGGGAGGGCGTTGCGAAGCCCACCGGCGAGTACTCCGGAACCGCACGCCGGGGTTTCGAACAGACGATGTTCGGCGACATCGAAGAGTACCAGAAGACCGGTTGGTCGAACTCGCAGAACTTCCAGTTCGAAATCCAGCGCCGGTATCACAAGGGGTACGGCTTCCAGTTCTACTACGTGCTGAGCAACTCCATGATGGCGGGTGGAGAAGGATACAGCAACATGCTGCCCGCCACCAACGTATTCCTTCCGGGAGCCGTTCCGGAGGACAACAAGGAGCGCACGCGCTTCTGGCTGTACCGGCGCGACACCACGGTACCCAAGCACCGCTACAACTGGAACTTCATCGTGGATCTGCCGTTCGGGCAGGGCAAGCCGTTGGCTTCGACCGCCGGACCGGTGCTGGACCGCATCATCGGCGGCTGGCAGTTGGCCGGCAGCGGTTCGCTCACCAGCACCTGGTGGTCTCTGCCGACCGGCAACTGGGCCTTCCCGGGCCAGCTCGAAATCTACGGCACCAAGCACAAGGTGCAGGACTGCCGCAGCGGCGTGTGCCACGATGCCTACCTGTACTACAACGGCTACATCCCGGCGAACCGCATCAACAGCTACGATGAAAACGGTAAGCCGAACGGCGTGATGGGCGTGCCCGCGAACTACCAGCCGGCGCATTCGCCCCTCATCCCCATGCCAGCCGACGGCGGCAGCTCGTCCGACCCGAACGCCCCGTATTACGACTCCAACACCGTGTGGGTCACGCTGAAGAATGGAAAGGAACAGCGGACTTCCATGAACACCAACATGCACCCCTGGAGAAACCAGTTCTTCTCCGGCCTGTACCGGTGGAACCAGAACGCTTCGCTGTTCAAGGTGATTCCGGTGAAGGAGCGGGTGAACTTCCGGTTGAACATCGACTTCTTCAACGTGTTCAACATGCCCGGCATCCCCAAGACCCCGGATGCGAATTCGGGATTGATCGACGCAGAGTACTCCGGCAACGGCGCGCGGTCGCTGCAGTTCGGCCTGCGCCTGACCTGGTAAACCGCAACCAACCCGGGAGGCATGCCACGGCATGCCTCCCGGCAACCTCCTGAGGTTCTCTCAATGCGTTTCCCCACCCTGCCGCTTCTCTCCCTTCTACCCGCCCTGGCGCTCGCCGCACCGCTCCAGGCGCAATCTCCGGCTCGCAACACCGCGGCGGCTTCCGCGGCGCGTGTGGATGCTCAATGGATGGACGCGGAGGGCGTCTCGGTCCCCGTGCCGCCCCGCGAACACCCCCGTCTCTTTCTCCGGCAGCGCGATATCCAGGACCTGCGCCGCAGGACCACGCACCCCCGGCTGAAACCCGTTTGGGACCGGCTGCAGCAAGCCGGCAAGAGCGACCGGCAACTCGGCCTGGAGGCCGATGCCGTACGCTACCTGCTGAGCGGCGATAAGGCCCTGGCCCGACGCACGGCCGCGGCCGGCCTGAAACTGCTCCAGGAGGCGCAGTTCGATTTGAAGGCCCAGGACGTCTCCCGCCCCATGGGCCGCCTGATGGTCACCGGCGCCATCGTCTACGACTGGTGCTACGACGGTTTGAACGCCGCGCAGAAGGAGGCCTTTGTCCAGGAATTCCTTCGCCTGGCCCGGTTGCTGGAATGCCGCTATCCGCCGCGCCAGAGCGGGTTCGTAACGGGCCACTACTCGGAGTGGATGCTGATGCGCGACATGATGTCCGCCGGCATCGCTATCTACCACGAGTTTCCCGAGATGTACCGGTTGGCCGCCAACCGGTTCTTCAAGGGATTCGTCCCGGTTCGGAACTGGTGGTATGCGGGGCACGCCTTTCACCAGGGGTCCGCGTACGCCGAGACGCGCTTCAGCTCGGACCTCTACCCGCTGTGGACCTTCGACCGGCTCGGCGCCGGCAACGTCTACAATCCCTCCCAGCAGTTCGTTCCCTACCAGTGGATCTACATGCGGCGGCCCGACGGCCAGTTGCTGCGCTCGGGCGATGGCCAGAGCAAGCCGCCCAAGCTGCGCTCGCTGCTGACGGCCAGCTACTACGGCGACTGCTACGTGATGGCCGATTACCTCCGGGACCCCGGCATCGACATCCGCAGCGCCATCTTCGAGTTCCTCTGGAGCGACCCGGATCTGCAGCCCTGCCGCGTCGACGACCTGCCGCTCTCGCGCTACATGGGAGGCCCTTACGGCTGGATGGTGGCCCGCACCGGCTGGGGCGAAGATAGCGTGATCGCCGAGATGAAGGTGAACGTGTATAACTTCGGCAACCACCAGCACCTGGACGCCGGCAGCTTTCAGATCTATCACAAGGGCCCGCTGGCTATCGATTCCGGACTCTACAGCGGGATCGACGGCGGTTACATGGGGCCCCATAACACGAACTACGCCCGGCGGACCATCGCGCACAACACGCTGCTGATCTACGATCCCGACGAGCGGTTCGTTTCCGGCGGCGGCAGCCGCAGCTATATCAACGATGGCGGCCAGAAGTTCACCAATGGCTGGCGGGAATCGCGGACCCTTGAAGACCTGATGGCGAACTATCAGACCGGTGAAGTTCTCGGTTACGGCTTCGGCCCGGACGCCCGCAGGCCCGCGTACACCTACCTGAAGGGCGACATCACCCGGGCCTACTCATCCAAGGTCCGGGAGGTGAGGCGCTCGTTCGCGTTCCTGAACCTGGATGGCGCGCCGGTGCCGGCCGTTCTGGTGGTTTTCGACCGGGTGGTTTCGGCCAACCCGGAGTTCAAGAAGCACTGGCTGCTGCACTCGATGGAGAAACCGGAGATCGAGGGGAACTCGATCGCCTTGACGCTGTCCCAGAGGGGATGGACGGGCAAACTCGTCAACACGGTGCTGGCGCCGCGGCCGGACAACGCGCAGATTACGCCCGTGGGAGGGCCGGGCAAGGAGTTCTGGGTGTTCGGCAAGAACTTCCCCAACCGGATCCGGCGCGGTAATCCCATCGACTTCGAAATCGGCGAGTGGCGGGTGGAGGTTTCCCCCCGGGAAGCGGCCGTGACGGATCTCTTCCTGAACGTTTTGCAGGTGATGGAAAAGGGCGTGCGCCCCATGGAGGCTACCCGGATCGACAGTCCGGAACTGGTGGGCGTGCGGGTTGGCGGCCGCGTGGTGCTGTTCAACCGGATCTCCCGGCGCGCCGGCCGTGCGGTCTCCTTTTCGCTGCCGCAGGGCGAGAGTTACAAGGTGCTGGTGACGGACCTCGCGGCGGGTAATTGGCAGGTGTGGCGCGACGGCCGAGTCGCGGATCCGGCGATGTTGGTTACCGAGGATGCCGGGACGTTCTACTTCGAGGGTCCGGGCGGCGAGTACGTGTTACGGCGCTGAGGCGCGAGGTGCGATGAGAGGAGAACAGATGACGAGACGAACGTGGATCCAGGGCGCCGGGATGGCGGTGATGGCGGGTGTGACGGGCGCGTGCGGCTCCGCCGGAAAGCGAGAGGCCTGGGCGGGGCTGACCGGCCCCGTGGGCGCGCCGTCCGGAGCGAAGCGCATGCCTCCGGAGCTGCTGGTCATCGATAAACCGGGGGTTTACGAGAACCTGCTCTTCGACGGCGAATTCCGGGACACCCGCCTGGTCCGGATCCTGGCCGATGACGTGGTGCTGCGCAACTGCACCATCCGGAACGCCCTCAAAAACGGCGTGGAGGTGCGCGCCAGGAACGTGCTCATCGAGAACTGCAAGATCCACCACCTGCTTTCGAGCACTTTCCAGGACCAGCACGACGCGCACGGCATCACGGGCAAGCCGCAGAACCTCACCGTCCGCAATACCGAGATCGCTTACGTGAGCGGCGACGCCCTCCAGTTCGATCCCGGACGGCGGCTCGATCCGTATCCCTGGGACAACGTCGTGGTGGAGAACTGCTTCCTGTGGACGGGGCCGCTGGACGCCGATTACGCGGGATTCCGCCGCGGCGAGCGGCCAGGCGAGAATGCGTTCGACAGCAAGATCCATCCGGACGCGCCTCGCACCCGCATTGTTTTCCGCAACTGCCTGATGCAGGGATGGGGACATGGGCAGATCGGCAACGGCGCCGCGCTGAACCTGAAGGAGAAGCTGGAGGCGGTGGTGGAGGAGTGCGTTTTCGTGGATAACGACATCGCCTATCGCTGCCGCGGCGAGGGATCTTACAGGGAGAACATGTTCCCTGGTGAGGTCCGCCGGCGGCCGAGCGCCTGGGTCACCACCCGCAACTGCACGGTCTACCGCACGAGCCGCGCTTTCCGGGCGGAATTCCAGGTGGAGAACCTCAAGATCCACAACATGGCCTACGGGGAGGGCGTCGAACAGATCTTCGACGACTCCTCCGGCGGACACGGCGAAGGCTTCGAGTACCACGGCAAACGAGAGGCGCCGCCGCTCGCCGCGTGGCCTTATACGCGGCTGGCGGTTGGAGAGGTGGTGTAGTTCCCGTAGTTGATGGCGGCCATCCGCAGGATCCTCAGGATGGCCGCTCCCCCCAAAAAAGCAGCCTCCGCGATATACCAAACCACATTTCTGGGTTTCTGCGCTCCCATTCCGCGTGACAGCCACACGGCCAGTCCTGTCGTCCGGCGTCTGTTTGGGCGGAAGCGTATGGGCGGCGCGCTGCGCGTGGCAGACGGCTGCAATTCCTAACAGACTGGCCCGCATTGCCGCTGGTGTGATGGCGCTGCGGACCAGTTGCGCTCGAGCGCGCGGAGAGCCCTGGGGGCGCACCTGGCCCCCGCCCGGTGAGATCAATTGCCGGCAGCGCTGCGACCGGCTGCGCTGCCGGCGATGCGATCGAGCGCCAGGATGT
>JAWLGN010000023.1:0-31794 GCA_041685075.1 Bryobacteraceae bacterium | reverse complement strand
GGCCGATACACCCACGCGATTTCACGTTACAGTGGTCCCGGCCGCTCCTTTCCTGGTAATTCCGGAGGTCAGCTCCGAACGACGCGCCTATGTCCCGATTGGCTGGCTGCACCCCCCGACGATACCGAGCAATCTGGTCCGCGTGCTGCTGGATGCCGATCTTTGGCATTTTGGCATCCTTACTTCCTCGATGCACATGGCATGGCTGCGCCACATCGGCGGCCGGCTGGAAAGCCGATACCGTTACTCAATCGGAATCGTGTACAACACCTTTCCGTGGCCCCATGCAACGGATCAGCAGCGCGACAAAATCCGCGCGCTGGCGCAGGCGGTACTGGACGCGCGGGCGGAGTTCCCCTACGCGACACTGGCCGACCTCTACGACATCGACGCCATGCCGCCGCAGTTGCGGAAAGCACACCGCGCTCTCGACGACGCTGTGGACAGGCTATACCGCGCGGGAGAATTTTCGGGGGAGCGGGATCGCGCGGAACATCTGTTTGGCCTCTACGAGCAGTCGATAGCGCCGTTGGTAGCCGCCGCGGCAGCGCCGCGCGGGCGGCGATCGCGATAGTCCGCTGCGGCACGCGCGGCCCGGCGCTCGGTGTGTTTTCCGCCTCCCGTTACGCCAGTCCCCGCACCATTAATTCGAAATACATCGGCTTCAGCACGTGGCGCTTCAGGATCCAGCCGGCGCGGTGTTCGCGGCCGGGGTCGAGTAGCGGCAGAGTCGGCTTGGGTTTCTTCGAGTAATCGAATTCCGCCATCAGCACCTTGCCGTACTCCGTGACGAACGGGCAGGCGGTGTAGCCGTCGTATTGTGCCGCCATCCGGCGGCCTTCCATGGCGGCGATCAGGTTCTCTACCAGCACCGGCGCCTGCATGCGAATGGCAGCCGAAGTCTTGCTCGTCGGCAGGCCCGCTACGTCGCCCGCGACGAACACGTTCTTAAAGCGCTGATGCACCAGGGTCGATTTGTCCGCGGGGACCCAGTCGGCGTTCTTCCCGGTGGCTTCGTCGAACGCCAGGGAGGACTCCAGCACAAACTTCGGCGCGCTCATGGGCGGCACGATGTGGAGGAAATCGAAGTCGCGGGTGATGGTTTCGCCCCCGG
Source organism: Bryobacteraceae bacterium (assembly GCA_041685075.1). Taxonomy (GTDB): domain Bacteria; phylum Acidobacteriota; class Terriglobia; order Bryobacterales; family Bryobacteraceae; genus JAMCRM01. The sequence goes on along the minus strand of JAWLGN010000023.1, from coordinate 30,680 downwards.
CGGCCTCGGTCCCCGCCACACGCTTTTCGAACGTCACCCGGCGCGCCTCGGTATCCACCGACTTGACCCGATGATTCACGGTCAGCCCGATGGAGCGGACCGCGTAGATATCCTCCAGCCGCTTGCGAAACGGCTGCACCTCGAAGAGTTCTCCGGATGCACTGTAGAACTGAAAATCGACCCGGTCCCGGGTGCCCCTGCGGCGGCAGTAATGCTCGGCGATCATGTTGATCTTCTTGGGCGCTCCGCCGCACTTGAGCTTGGTCCAGGTATCGGTGAAGATGGCGCGGCCGCCGGTCGTGGAGAGCCGCTGGACGGCCTCCCAACACCGGCGCGCGCCCTCGAAATCGTAGATGCAGTGTACGTTGCCCTCGCCCAGACGGTCGCGCGAAATGCCTTCGATGGCGTCGAAGTGCATCTCCAGGCCCGGCGCCAGCACCAGGAAATCGTAATCCACTGCCGCGCCGGAGGCCGTCGAGAGGCGGTTTCTTTCGGGCTCGACCGAGGCGACGCTCTCGCAAATCCAGCGGACGCCGTCCGGAATCAGGGAAGCCTGGGGCCGGTGGATCGAATTCGCGCTGAATTCGCCGGCGGCCAGCATGGTAAAGCCCGGCTGATAATAGTGGATCTCCGCGGGATCGATGAGGGTGATGTCGGGACTCGCGAGGCGCCGGTTGAGACGCGCGGCGATATCGAGCCCGGCGGCTCCTCCGCCGACGATGACGACCTTGCCCTTCGCATCGCTCTTCGACGCAACCGTGCGGCTCACACCGAAAACGGCGAGCCCCATTCCGCCCGCTCCGGCCGCCAGGAGAAATCGCCTCCTGGTGATTCGGGAAGTGCCCATCGATCCCATAGTTTTCAATTGTAACCGGGATGCCGCGAGCGACGCCGCCGGTGCGCCGTTCGGCGCGGCGGCGGGTGCAGGGCGCTAGCCGCGGGTCAGGGGCCCGGCGAGACGGCTTCCACGTAGATGCTGTCGTCTTCGCGCTCCCGAAGGTCGAGGCCGCCGGGCGACGGGATACGGGTCTGGCCGGGAGGCATTTCCTCGGCGCCGATGAAGCCGTTGGCCAGGAGCAGGCGGATGAGCGAGGACGCGTCGTACATCCAATGGTGCTTCCGGTAGCCCGTGGCCAGCAGGCGCAGCCTGTCGCGCAGCGTACCGGTCCCGGGCGGGCTCATGAACAGGGACTCCATGAAAGCGTCGGCATCGCCGTCCGCGCAGTAGCGCTGGATGCGGCGCTTCAGATCCGGCACCGCCAGCCGGATCCGCCCGCCGGGCTTCAACACGCGCCGGGTTTCCCGCAGAAACGCCGAGACCTCCGCGGCAGCGAGATGCTCCAGCATATGGGAAGAGTACAAGGCATCCAGGGAGGCATCGGGCATGGGTATCCGCCTGGCCACATTGGCGTAGCGTATGTTCGCGGCCCGCGCGCAACAGGACAGCGTTACGCTCGCCTGGCTGGCCAGGCCCAAAGCACGCATAAACCGCAACTGGCGGGGGCCCAGCCGGATGCTGAGTGAATTATCGAAGTTGAGCCAGCCCTCGGTGGGCCGCTGTCCGCACCCGACATTCGCATACGCGTTGAGTGGCGTCATGCGCCGCATTATACGTGAGCCCAGGGCTGCCCGAAGCGGCGCCGGAGGGCCGGTTTGTAGCGGAAAGAACCCGCCGGCGCAAGGCCCGCCCGCGGGGACGGCGGAGCCGCAGCCCCGGCCCGTTTCGCCGGCCGCATGCGGTACGGAACAGAACACCGGCGGCGCGATAACCACCGTGGGGAGCGGGTTAGAATCGAGGGGCATGCCCGATTGGAAACACGCATCGCACCGCCGCTATAACGTGTTGACCGGCGAGTGGGTGCTGGTCTCGCCGCACCGCACCCAGCGGCCCTGGCAGGGACAGGTGGAGCGAACGCCGCGTCCGGCCGAACAGCCCTACGACCCGCAGTGCTACCTGTGTCCCGGCAACGCGCGGGCGGGCGGGGTGCGCAACCCGCGGTACACCGGCACCTTCGTCTTCGAGAACGACTTCGCGGCGCTCAAGCCCAACGTCGAGCCGCACCTGGCCAATACCGGCGGCCTGCTGGTGGCGCGGGGCGAGCGCGGCATCTGCGAAGTGGTCTGCTTCCTGCCGCGCCACGACCTGACGATAGCGCGCATGACCGTGCCGGAGATCCGGGCCGTGGTGGAGACCTGGTGCGAGCGTTTCCGCGAACTGGGTGCGCCGGACTTCATCAACTACGTGCAGGTCTTCGAAAACCGCGGCGAGATGATGGGGGCCAGCAACCCGCACCCGCACTGCCAGATATGGGCCAGCGAGAGCCTGCCCAACGAAATCACCAAGGAGCTGGGCACCCAGACAAGCTGGTTTTCCGCCCGCGGCACCTGCCTGTTATGCGATTACCTGGCTCTGGAGACCGGCGCGGCCGAGCGCGTGGTCTGCGAGAACGAATCCTTCGCGGCGCTGGTGCCCTTCTGGGCGGTGTGGCCGTTTGAAACCATCCTGATTGCGAAGCGCCACGTGGGGACCATGGAGGAGTTGAACGACCGGGAGCGCAACGCCCTGGCCGATATGCTGAAGCGGTTAACCACGCGCTACGACAACCTGTTCGAGACGCCCTTCCCCTACACCATGGGCTTCCACCAGAGCCCTACCGACAGGCAGCCGCACCGCGAGTGGCACTTCCACGCGCACTACTACCCGCCGTTGCTGCGCTCCGCAACGGTGCGGAAGTTCATGGTGGGGTACGAGATGCTGGCCACGCCGCAGCGCGACATCACGCCTGAGGCAGCCGCCGAACGGCTGGCCGCGCTGCCGGAGCGGCATTACCTGGACGAGTAACGAACCGCGGCAGCACGGCGGAGCCGGGTGTGCGTCAGACCTCCAGCTTCCAGGGCGAGCGGTAACGCAGCCTGAGGTGGCGGCGGGCAGCGGACTGCCGCACGGTGGCGTTGCGGTCGTCCCAGTCGAGCCGCATCCCGTAGCGCATGGAGATGTTCGCCAGCAGACAGGTCCAGGTGGTGCGCACGCAAGTTTCGATATCGCTGCGGGGCTTCTGGCGGGTCCTGATGCACTCCAGGAAGTTGGCCCAGTGGGGCTGGTTCAGGGTGCGGAGTTCCTTGCTGGTCTCCACCACCGGCTGCGCGTCCTTGCCGACGGGATAGAGCCAGTAACCGGCGCGGTTCACCACCAGGGTCCCCTTGGTGCCGTGGAAGGCGGTGCCGTAGTTCTGGTCGTATAACGGATAGGGATTGCAGGTCCGGCTTTCGTAGGTGGCGATGAAGTCCGGGTAGCGGAACTCGGCCAGCATGGTGTCGGGCGTTTCCAGGCTGTCCTTCACGTAGAAGCGCTCGCCGAAGGCGGCCACGGATTGGGGCATGGCTTCGTTGAAGGCCATCTGGACGATGTCGAGCAGGTGGACGCCCCAGTCGGTCATGGCACCGCCGGCGTAGTCCCAGTAGTAACGGAAGGTGGACCAGCGCTTGGGAGCGATGCCCCAGCGGTTGGGGTTGAAGGGGCGCTTGGGGGCGGGGCCCAGCCAGAGGTCCCAGTCGAGGCCGGCCGGGGGATCGCCGTCGGGCGGGTTGCCTTCGCCGTCGGGCTTGGAAAGACTGGCCTGCCAGGTGCGGCAGAAGGTGATCTGGCCGAGTTCGCCGGAGCCGACGATTTCGGCGGCGCGCTGGAAAAAGGCTCCGGAGCGCTGCATGGTGCCGGCCTGCACCACGCGGTTGTACTTGCGGGCGGCCTCGACCATTTTGGCCCCCTCCTCGACCCAGATGCAGGCGGGCTTTTCGACGTAGACATCCTTGCCGGCCTTGCAGGCTTCCACCGTCATGTAGGCGTGCCAGTGATCGGGGGTGGAGATGCAGACGGCATCGATGGAGCTGTCGGCGAGGATCTCGCGGAAGTCCTTGACGGCCTTCACTTCGTGGCCCTCCTTGCGAGCGCGGGCCTGGGCGCGTTCCAGGTTGGGCTGCCAGACGTCGCAGACCGCCACCGGCACGATGCCGGGGGTATTCATGGCATAGCCCAGGTTGCCGGAGCCCATGGCGCCCACGCCGATGAATCCCATAGCCACGCGGTCGTTGGCGCCCTTGAGATTGCCGGTGAAGATGGAGGAGGTGAGTGCGGCGCCCGCGGCGCGCATGAAATCCCTTCGTCCGGCAGGCGCCGGCGACGTGGAAGCGTTCATTAGTGCAGTCTCCTTTCCACCTTCTTTTAGCACGGAGCGGCGGGGCAGCGGCTGCCGCCGTATACTGGGGACGTTGTGCCGGTCAACGCCGTAGTGGAGAATTTACGGGAATCGTTCCGCATCCTGGCGCGCCACAGCCCCAGGGGCGAGGTGCGGGAGTACGGGGGCGTCTCGATCGCCTCGGCGGGAGTGGCCTTCCAGATGTTCAACGCGGCCTTCCTCTCCTCGCCGGTGGAGAACCAAGCGGACCTGGAGCGCCGGCTGGCGCAGTGCGCGGTGCACTTCGGTGCGCGAGGGCTGGGCTGGGCCTTGTGGCTGTGCCAGGACTGGATCCCGCAGCCGCTGCGGCGGCGCCTGCGCCCGTCGTTCCAGAGCCGTCAATTACGGCATGCCGTGGACCTGCCGGGGATGGTATCGGAGGGCCTGCTGCCGCCGCACGACCCGGAACCGCGGCTGGAGATCCGGCGCGTGCGCGGCGGCGCGGTGCGCGAGGATTTCTGCGCCGTGGGTTCGGCCTGCTTCGGCGTGCCGCTCAACTGGTTCCGCGAAGTCTTCAGCGGCGAGGGCGTGTGGGACGAGTTCGCCTCCTGGGTGGCCTATGAGGACGGCAAGCCAGTTGCCACGGCAGCGGCGGTAACCGCCGCCGGCGCCATCGGGCTGTACAACATCGGCACGCTGCCGGCCTACCAGCGGCGGGGCTACGGGGAGGCCATGACGCGCCACGCCTTCGAGGAGGCACGCCGCGCCTGCGGCTTCGAGCGCAGCATCCTGCAGTCCACCGCCCAGGGATTCCGGCTCTACCAGCGGTTGGGCTACCGGACGGTCACGACGGTTTCGGTGTACGCGAGCTAGCGGCCTCTACAGGTCCAGACCGCCGCGGGCGATCAGTTCGGCGGCGGCGGCGATGTCGCGGTAGAGGGGCCGGTCCTCCGTAATAGGCGGCGAGACCTCGCGGATGCGGCGGCGGGCGGCTTCAAGCAGCGGGCTGGTGGCCAGCGGGTGTAGCAGGTCGAGCGCGCGGGCGGCCGCCAGGGCTTCGATCGCGAGCACCGCGCGGGTGTTGGCCGTGACGCGCTTGAGTTTCAGCGCGGCGCTCATCCCCATGGGGACGAAGTCTTCTTTATCGCCGCTGGTGGGAATGCTGCCGGGGGTGGCGGGGTGGGCCAGCACGCGGTTGTCGCCCACCAGGGATGCGGCGCTCACCTGCGCCATCATGAGGCCGGATTCGAGACCCGCGTGGGTGGTGAGGAAGGGCGGCAGGTCTTCGTTTAGCATGGGGTTCACCAGGCGGTCGATGCGGCGCTCGGAAAGGGCGGAAAGGCTGGTCAGCGCGATAGCCATGTAGTCGAGCTGAAACGCTACGGGCTGGCCGTGGAAGTTGCCGCCGGAAAGGATCTCCTCGCCGAAGACCAGCGGGTTGTCGGTGGCGGAGTTCAGCTCGATGGAGAAGACGCGGCGGGCCTCCTCGAGGGTGTCCCGCACGGCGCCGTGCACCTGGGGGGCGCAGCGCAGCGAGTAGGCGTCCTGCACGCGGCGGCAGGCGGCGTGGGAGGCGCGCAGGCCGCTGCCTTCGAGCAGCGCCGCCAGGTGCGCGGCGGATGCACCCTGCCCGCGGTGCGGCCGCGCGGCGTGGATACGGGGGTCGAAGGCGCGGGGGGTGCCGCGCAGGGCATCGAGCGTCATGGCCGCGACGACATCTGCGGTGCGGGCCAGCACGCCTGCGGCGCACAACTCCAGGCAGCCGATGGCGAGCATCGCCTGGGTCCCGTTGATGAGGGAGACGCCTTCCTTGGCTTCGAGCACGAGGGGCGGAATTTCGGCGCGGCGCAGCGCCTCGGCGGCGGGCAGCACCGCGCCCCCGTACTCGGCCTCGCCCTCGCCCGTGAGCGCCAGGGCCATGTGGGCCAGGGGAGCGAGATCGCCGCTCGCCCCCACGCTGCCCAGCGAGGGCACCACCGGTGTGATCCCGCTGTTCAAGAGAGCGCAGATCCGCTCCGCCACCACAGGGCGGATGCCGGAGAGGCCCCGGGCCAGCACGTTGGCTCGGATGGCCATCATGGCGCGCACCTCCGGACGGGCCAGCGGCTCCCCAACGCCGGCGGCGTGGGAGCGCACCACGTTGCGCTGCAATCGGGCGAGGTCGGCCGGCGCAACCCGCTGGTCGGCCAGCAGCCCCACCCCCGTATTGACCCCGTAGACCGGCTCCTCGCCGGCGGCCATGCGCTCCACCACCGTCCGGGAACGGCGCATGCGCTCGAGCGCGGCGGGGGCGATCGAGACCGCCTCGCCGGCCGCCACGGCCGCAACATCCCCCACCCCGAGACTTTCGCCGTCCAACAGCATCGAAACCGTCAACCATTGTAGGGCGTCGTTTGGGACAGGCGGGTTGTGCGGGTTACCATGGTGCTTATCTCGCGGGCAGACACGTTGTGAAACCGTACTCGATTCCCTGGCCCCAGGTTTACCTGGCCGTGGCGCTGACGACGCTGGCCACCCTGATCCTGGAACTCGCGCTCACGCGGATCTTCTCCGTCGTCTTTTACTATCACTTCGCTTTCCTCGCCATTTCGATCGCCCTGTTCGGACTCGGCGCGGGCGGTGTCTTTTCGTACGTGGTGGCGGGCTGGAAGACGAACCTGTTCCGCAAGCTCGGCCGCCTGAGCCTGGCGAACGCGTTGCTGGTGATGGCCGCGCTGGCTGCCGTGCTGGGGCAGAAGGGCGAGCCCGGCAACTGGGAACTGGCCCTGATCTACTTCACCACGGCGCTGCCCTTCTTTGTCTCGGGCGCGATTGTTTCCCTGGCGATCTCCGAGACCATCGAACGCGTGGACAGGGTCTACTTCGTGGACCTGCTGGGCGCCGCGGCGGGCTGCCTGCTGCTGATTCCGTTCCTGAACTTCCTGGGCGGGCCCAACACCGTGATCTGCGTGGCGGTGGTGTTTGCCGCGGCGGCGGCGCTGTGGCACAGCATGGGGAATTCGGTGGCCGGGCGCGCCGGCAGCGTGGGGGTGGCGCTGGCGCTGGTGGCGTTCCTGATTTATAACGGCGCCACCAATGCGCTGGACGTGCGCTACGCCAAGGGCCAGAAACTCGAAAAAGAGATCTTCGTCAAGTGGAACAGCTTCTCGCGGATTGCCCTGGGGCAGGAGCGCGGGTCGGGCATCCCCATGATCTTTATCGACGCGGACGCATCCACAGGGGTGGCCAACTTCGACTTCGACAACCTCTCCGAGCGCGACCGCCGCGACCTGCTGCACCAGGGCCCGGGGCTGCCCTACGTCATGCGGCCGGGGGCCAAGACCCTGATCATCGGCGCGGGCGGCGGTTGGGACGTGGCGCGCGCCCTGGCATCCGGCAGCCGCGACGTTACCGGCGTCGAAATCAACCCCATCATCGCCGAAACCATCATGCGGAAGCGCTTCCCGCAGCTCAGCCAGGGCATCTACCTGCGGCCGGACGTGCGCATCGTGGTGGAGGACGGGCGCAGCTTCGTGCGCCGGAGCAAGGAGCGGTACCAGGTTATCCAGGCCACCCTGGTGGACACCTGGGCTTCCACGGCGGCAGGCGCGTTCGCGCTCTCGGAGAGCAACCTCTACACCACCGACGCCTTCCGCGACTACCTGCAGCGGCTGACACCGGATGGACTGGCGGCATTCACCCGTTGGGGCTTCCAGCCGCCGCGCGAGTCCCTGCGGCTGATCTCCCTGGCGATCGAGGCGCTGCGGCAGTTGGGCGAGACCGAGCCGGCGCGGCACGTCATTGTGGGCCGCGAGGGATCGGTGGCGGGATGGGGCGCGCGCGATACGGTCATGATTTCGCGGGAGCCGTTTTCCGCGGCCGATATCGAGCGCGCGCGGCGCGCCTTCGCCGAAGCCAACGTCGAGATCGTCTACCTCCCTGCCCCGGATACTCCCGCCAACCCTTTCCGCGACCTGCTGGCTCATGAGCGCCCCGCGGAGTACCAGGCGAACTATGCCTTCGACATCACGCCGGTAACCGACAACCGGCCGTTCTTCTTCTACACGGTGCAGCCGCGCGATATCTGGGACTTTCTCACCCGGCAGTCGCGGGAGAGCGCGGATTACAAGATCAACCGCGCGGTGCCGCTGCTGTTCGGCCTGATGCTCATCAGCCTGGTGGCTACGGCGGTGATCCTGGCGCTGCCGCCGGTGCTGCTGGGGGCGCGGCTGCCGCGCGAGCGCGGCGTGCCGTCCTTCCTGCTCTATTTCGTTTTCATCGGCGCCGGCTACATCATGGTGGAGGTGGCGCTCATCCAGAAGTTCGTGCTGTTTTTGGGGCACCCCACCTATGCCCTCACGGTGGTGATCTTTTCCATGCTGATTTCAAGCGGGCTGGGCAGCTACTACAGCCGCCGCTTCGTGGGGGAGAACACCGATGATGGCCGGCTCATGAAGACCCTGGGGCTGGTGGCCATTCTGGTGGCGGTGGTCTCGCTGGTGGCCTTCGCGCTGCTGGGGCGGCTGGTGGGGTTGCCGCTGTGGTTGAAGGCGGCGATGACGGCGGCGATGATCTTCCCCGCCGGCTTCGTCATGGGAGTGCCCTTCCCCAGCGGGCTGAAGCGGCTGGAGAAGTGGCACCCGCCCTCGGTGCGCTGGGCGTGGTCGCTGAACGCGGCGGCCAGCGTGCTGGGGTCCGTGCTGGCGCTGGTATGCGCCATCTACCTGGGACTGGTCCAAACCCTGATGGTGGGGGCCTCGCTCTACCTGGCGGCGCTGGCGATCATCGCCCGCGGCCAGAGGTCGCGGCAGGAGGCGCCCAGCCCGGTGCTGCTGGCGCGGTGACCTTCAAGCGCGCCCTGCTGGCCTGGCTGCTGCTCTCGGTGGTGGGATTCGCCAACGGAACGGCGCGAGCGCTGTTGCTGGCCCCCTATTTGCCGGAACTGCGCGCCCACCAGCTTTCCACCGTGCTCGGCATCGTGCTGCTGGGCGCCGCGATCTGGTTCCTCACGGGCCGCTGGCGGTTCAGTTCATCGGCACACGCCTGGGGCATCGGGCTGCTGTGGTGCCTGCTGACGGTGGCGTTCGAGTTCTCCTTCGGCCGCGCCATGGGGTATTCATGGGAGCGGCTGCTGGCCGATTACGCCTTGTGGGAGGGCCGGCTCTGGTCCCTGGTGCCGTTGTGGGTACTGGTGGCTCCGCCATTGTTTTACCGCTACCGCGCGAAAACACCACGATGATGTGCTGTTCGCCGGGTAGGGCTTAAACTGGCAATAGGAGGAAGCCGCCCATGGCGAGCATGCAGCCGACCGCGGAAGCACGCTTCGAAGGATTGGAGCCGGAGCAGCTCATCCGGGCCTTCCGGATCATCCACCTCTCGCGCCGCCTGGACGACCGCGAGATTGTCCTCAAACGCCAGAATCGCATCTTCTTCCAGATCAGCGGCGCGGGACACGAAGCCGTGGGAGCGGCGGCGGGCATGGTGCTGCGGGTAGGCGAGGACTGGGTCTACCCCTACTATCGCGACCGGGCGCTATGCCTGGCACTGGGGGTGACGCCCTACAGCATGCTGTTGCAGGCCGTGGGGGCGGAGGCCGATCCGGCGTCGGGCGGCCGGCAGATGCCTTCCCACTGGAGCGATCCGCAGCGCCGCATCGTCAGCTCCTCCTCACCCACCGGCACCCAGTTCGTGCAGGCGGTGGGATGCGCCGAAGGCGGCAGGTTGCGGAACCCGGACTCCGGCTCCGTTACTCTGGTCGCCTCCGGCGACGGGGCCACCAGCGAAGGCGAGTTCTGGGAGGCGCTCAACGCCGCGTGTCTGAAAGCGCTGTCGGTAGTCTTCCTGGTGGAGGATAACGGCTACGCCATCTCGGTGCCGGTGGAGTGCCAAACCGCGGGGGGCAGCATCTCGAAGCTGGTGGCGGGCTTCCCCGGGCTGCTCCGGATCGAGGTGGACGGCACGGATTTCCTGGCCTCCTACCGCGCCATGAAGGAGGCGGTGGACTATTGCCGCAGCGGCGCGGGCCCGGCGCTGGTACACGCCCATACCATCCGGCCCTATTCGCACTCGCTCTCCGACGATGAGCGGCTCTACAAGACCGAAGCCGAGCGGCAGGCCGAGGCCGAGCGCGATCCGGTGCTGACCTTTCCCGCCTTCCTGGTGCGGGAAGGCGTGCTGGACCGCCACGCCCTCCAGCGGATCGTGCATGAAATCGATCTGGAGGTGAACGAGGCCACCCAGAAGGCGCTGCGTGCGCCCGCCCCGGCGCCGCACACGGCCCTCCAGCACCTCTACTCCGCGGCCGTGGACCCCACGGCGGACAACTTCCTGGCCGAGCCGCACTTCACGGGCGAACCCAAGACCATGGTGGATCTCCTCAACCGCACCCTGCACGAGGAGATGCGGCGCAACCCGGAGATGGTGGTCTTCGGCGAGGACGTGGCCGATTGCAGCCGCGAGGCCAACCTGGGGGAGGTGAAGGGCAAGGGCGGAGTCTTCAAAGTCACCCACGGGCTGCAAAGCGAGTTCGGCTCCGCGAGGGTGTTCAACTCGCCGCTGGCCGAGGCATCCATCGTGGGGCGCGCCATCGGGATGGCTACCCGCGGCCTGAAGCCGGTGGTGGAGATCCAGTTCTTCGACTACATCTGGCCGGCCATGATGCAGATTCGCGACGAGATGGCCACGCTGCGCTGGCGCTCGGCCGGCGGCTTCTCCTGTCCCGTGGTGGTGCGGGTGCCGATCGGCGGGTATTTGAACGGCGGCGCGGTGTACCACAGCCAGTCCGGCGAAGTGACCTTCACGCACCTGCCCGGGTTGCGGGTGGTGATGCCTTCGAACGCGCTGGACGCTTGCGGGCTGCTGCGCACGGCCATACGCTCCGACGACCCGGTGCTGTTTCTGGAGCACAAGCGGCTCTACCGCGAGCCGTACAACCGCTCGCGCCATCCGGGTCCGGACTACACCATCCCCTTCGGCCGCGCATCGGTGGTGAAGCAGGGACGCAGCCTCACGGTGGTGACCTACGGGGCGGTGGTTCAGAAGGCCCTTCAGGCGGCCACCCAGGTGGAGCGTAAGAACCCGCAGTGGAGCGTGGAGATCATCGACCTGCGCAGCCTCTCGCCGTACGACTGGAACGCCATCCGCAACTCGGTCTTAAAGACCAGCCGCTTGCTGGTGGCGCACGAGGACTGCCTGCAATGGGGCTACGGAGCGGAGATCGCGGCGCGCGCGGCCGATGAGCTGTTCGCTTCGCTCGACGCGCCGGTGCGGCGGGTAGGGGCGCTCGATACCTGGGTGGGCTACCATCCCCAACTGGAGTACGCCATTTTGCCGCAGGTGGAGCGGCTGGCCGCGGAGATGGAGCGGCTGGCGGGTTACTGAGCGCCGGCGCCCTGCGCCAACAACTGTGCGTTCACCTGGTAATCCATGTACTCCACTACCAGGCGGGCGGAGCCGAACAACCGCACGTCGGCGCGGCTCTGCTGCCGCGCCACCATCCAGAACGGCCCCACCTTGCGGTACTCGAGCACGATTCGCACGTTGTGCAGCCAGAAGCCCGTGTCGACCGGCTCGGCGTCGATACGGACCACGGCGGCATCTTCGGCATCCACCCACAGGCGCCCGCGCAGGAGAAACCTCTTCTTCGCCCGGGGCTTCATCTCGAAAACGTAGGCCGTGCGGCCGTTTACGGTATCCATGCCGAGGGGCTGGAAGCGGTAGTTGCCGGAGTGAAAACGCGTCTGGCCGCGCATGGCCTGGCCGGCGGCTTCCAGTTCGGCTTCGATGACCTTATCGAGCACGCGCGTTTGCAGCGTGCGGGAGCCGGTCTGCCAGAGCACCTGAAACTTCTTGCTTCCCGGCCACGCGTATTGGACTTCGACCCCTCGGGCGGCTTCTCCGAAGCGTTCGCTATGGAGCTGGTAGCGCCGGCGGCCGCGGTATTCGCGCAGCGCTTGTTCGCGCCACTGGTCCCGTTGCTCCAGCCGCTCGATAATCTCGTTTCCGGCCGGGGGCGGTACCCGGGAGCCGGAGCCGAGCAGCCCGAATGCCATCACCAGCAACGTCCTCACGCGCAAGCGAGTGCACGCCTCCGGCCAATGTGCGGGCACTCAAGGAAAAGCGGCTGGTGCCGGCCCCGACGCGGCTGGTGCCGGCCCCGACGCGGCTGGTGCCGCCGGGCGATGCGGCCGGTGCCGCCGGTGCGGATGCGCCCGGTGCAGCCGGGCGATGCGATGGTGCTGCCGGCCCGGATGCGGCTCGTGCTGCCGGACTGGATGCGCCCGGTGCCGCCGGTGCGGATATGGCCGGTGGCGCCGGGCGATGCGGCCGGTGCTGCCGGGTGATGCGATGGTGCTGTCGTGCGGATGTGGCCGGTGCCTCCAGGCGATGGCGGCCGGTGCCGCCGTGCGGAAGTGGCCGGTCCCGCCGTCCGATGCGGCCGGTGCTGCCGGTGCGGAAGTGCCCCGGTCCCGCCGTCCGATGCGGCCGGTCTCGCCTGTGCGGATGTGGCCGGTGGCGCCGGGCGATGCGGTTCTCCCGGACGCGGCCGGCCGGGGTTACTCGGCGCCGGGTGACAAACCACGGCCCCGGGCTAACATGCTGGAGCGTGGGCAAATCCGCATCGAAACCGCAGGAGCGGCCCAACTGTGCGGAAAGCCACCGCAGGCACGTTTTGCGCAGGCCCCGCCTCTGTCACTATAGGGGTGAGGGAGCCTTCGGGAGCCCAAGCCAACGCCATGCCCTCCCCGGACAGTTACGAAACCGGCGAATCGATCCTGGTAGTGGACGACGATCCCGACGTGCTGCGGATCATGGCGGACATTCTCAGTCAGGCGGGGTACCGCGTGCTGCCGGCCGGCGGCGGGTGGAGCGCCATCGAAACCTTTGAAACGGCGCCCTCGCCACCGCGTTTGCTGGTGACCGACGTCATCATGCCGGATCTTACCGGCCCGGTCTTGGCGGCGCGTTTACGCAAGTTACGGCCCGAACTGAAAGTGCTGTTCGTCTCCGGATTCCACGACACCGAGCTGGTACAGCGCTTTGTGGGGCAGCAAGGCTTTGCCCTCCTGCCGAAGCCTTTCACGCCCGACGGGCTGCTGCGTACGGTTCGCGAGGCCCTGGCGAAGAACCCCGTGTAACATTCCCGTATCTGAAATCATGGAAGAGCGGGCGCTATGAGAGTATCATAGTCCCCAATGGGGGGCCTCATTCTGGCGTTGTGGCTGCTGGGCAGCCCGTCCGACGCGCAGATATCTGTAGGGGAACGCGCGCTCGCTTACCTGGTGGAGCTTACCCGCATCGACACCACCAATCCGCCGGGCAACGAAACGCGCGCGGCGCGCTGGCTGCAGCGGGTGGCGATGGAAGAGGGCATCGCCTGCGAACTCCTGGGGCCGGACCCGGACCGTTTGAACTTCGTGGCACGGCTGGAGGGCAGCGGCCGGCGCCGCCCGATGCTGCTCATGGCCCATACCGACGTGGTGCCCGCCGACCCGGCACAGTGGAGCGTTCCACCCTTTGCCGGACTGGTGCGCGACGGATACGTGTGGGGGCGCGGGACGCTGGATGACAAGTCGCTGCTGGCGGCGGAACTGGCGGCCATGGTGGAGTTGAAACGCCGCGGCGTGCGCCTGGAGCGCGACATCGTCCTGATGGCCGAGGCAGACGAGGAGTCCGGCTCGACCGGCGTCCGGTGGCTGCTCGAAAACGCGCGGGAGAAGATCGACGCGGAGTTCGCGCTGAACGAGGGCGGCTTCATCGTGCAACTGCCTTCGGGGCGGCGGGTCTATCACGTGCAGACCAGCGAAAAGATACCCACCCGCGTGGTGCTGCGCGCGCGGGGCGCCTCCGGGCACGGCTCCGTACCGGTGCGGGACAACGCGGTCGTGACACTGGCGCGGGCGCTGGCGAGGCTGGCCGAGGTTGAGCAGCCGGTGCACCTGAACACCACCACGCGGCGCTATCTCCGCGCCATGGCGAGGATCGAGGAGTACCGCTGGCTGGCGCCGCTGCTGGCCGGGTTGAACCGCCCCGAGTCGGCCATCATGGCGGCCGGCGCCATCCGCGCCAAGGCTCCGGAGATGGAGGCGCTGCTGCGCACGAGCGTCTCCCCCACCATGCTCAAGGCGGGAGTCAAGATCAACGTGATTCCCAGCGTGGCCGAGGCGTATCTCGACGTGCGGCGGCTGCCCAACGAAAGCGCCGAAGAGGTGGTGGCCCGGCTGCGCCGCGCCGTTCACGACAGCACGGTAGAAATCCTGCCCGCGCCGGGCCAGGCGATGCCGCAGGCCCCGCCCAGCCCGCACCATTCCCGGCTCTACAAGCACATGGAGGAGGTTTTTCTGAAGGCCTCGCCGGGCGCCCTGGTAGTGCCGTATATGCAGACCGGAGCCACCGACGGCGCCTATCTGCGGCATGGCGGCATACCGGTTTACGGGGTGCCGCTGTTCGTGCGAGAAGACGGGCCCGGCCGTGCTCACGGCAATGACGAGCGCATCGCGGTGGACGGCCTGAAGGCCGGCGCCGCCCTGCTATACGAAATTCTGCTGGCGGCCGGCCGCTAGCACGAGCTTGCCCAGCGCTTCTTCCAGCAGCGGCGTCTGCGGGTAAGGGTGCCCTTTGTAGCGCCGGAAGCCTTCGGCCAGCGCCACCCCCACGGTAGCGCCGTTGGCGCGCGTCCAGTTCTCCATCTGGACCATGTAGTCGTCCACCCCGTGGTGCTTCAGCAGCCAGTTGCGCTGGCTGGCGTGCTCGGCGAGCATGGTCTTCTTCATCTCGAAGGTGGCGGTCACGTCGACGAAGAAGTCCGGCACGATGCGGCGCCCTTCGCGGTCGGTCAGGGTCACGGGGTCGGTGAAGTAGAGGTGCGGGATGGCGTCCAGGTGCGGCGCCGGTTTGGGAGCGCCGGTGGCGTAGTTGGGGATGGGCGCTCCGAAGCAGGCGTCGCGCACCAGTTCGCTGGCGGTTTCGTGATCCGGCATGTAGTCCACCGGGGAGGCGGTGATGATTACGTCCGGACGCACCTGGCGGAGCATTTCGGTGACCCGCCGCCGCGAGGGGTCGTCGCTGAAGATCGCCAGGTCGCGGAACTCCAGGCAACGGTACGCGGCTCCGATGTGGCGGGCCGAGGCGGCCGCTTCGGCCCTGCGGATGGCGGCGATCTCCTCGGCCGGATACTCGTCGGTTCCGCAGTCGCCGGGCGAAAAGGTGACGATCGTCAGCCGGTGTCCCAAGCGAGTGAGGTGCGCCAGGGTGCCACCGGCCAGGATTTCCAGGTCGTCAGGGTGTGCGTGAATTGCCAGTATGTTCAGGGGCATGGGTACGGTCGGCGCTATCGATGGCCAACTTCAATTCTAGCCCCGGAGCGAAACGCGCGACACTGCGCGCCTGAATGGTGATGGGAGTGCCGCGTCGCGGATCGCGCACCAGGCGCGCCTTGCGGCGCGCGACGGCGAAGCTGCCGAAGCCCGCCAGCGTGACCCGTTCCCCCCTGGCCAGGCTGGAGCGCACGGAGCGTACGAAGGAATCGAGAGCGCGGCCGGCCTGCAAGCGGGTGAGCCGTGCCTCGGCCGCGATTTCCCCGACCAGTTCGCGTTTATTCACGATGGTTCTCCCTCAGCGACGCCGAGGTATATCAAACCCCCTCGGCCGTGTCAATCGAGGGATGAACCTTCCGGTTCACGGCTCTACGGTCACGATCACCCGGCGGTAGGCGAACAGGTTGGGGGAGCCGTTGTCCCGGGCCTCGCAGATGAGGTGAATGTCGGCGGGCTTGCCGACCGGCGGAGCCGTGAAGCGGGCCGCCGGTCCCTGTTGGGAGAGCGCCACCTTGCCCCGGTACGTGCCGGCCTCGGGATAGATCCACCAGCGCAGCGCCAGCTCGTCGCCGTCGGGGTCCGTGGAACCCGCGGCGCTGACCTCCACGGTTTCGCCGGAGCGCGCGCGGATGCGCAGCACGTGTTTCGTCCTGTCGCCCGCGGCCACGACTACGGGATGATGATTGGCGCCGTTGTAATCGCCGGCCACGCACCAGTCCATGCGGGCGGCGAAATCGTGCTGGAAGGCTTCGCGCCAGCGCCAGATGGTGGCCTGGTTGGAGACATGGACGCGGCCGTCATCGGCCCGCACCTCGTCGCGGGCCGAAGCCGTGTGGGTCCAGATGGGCCGGGTTTCGGCATAGCTCTGGTGGAGGTGGTAGCGGCCGCCCCAGCCGCCCCAGGCGGGGCTCAGGCTGCTCCCCAACCCGTTGCCGATGAGGTTCAGGAACGACGGCGTGTCGCCCTCCATGATGTACTTCCAGGGCGGGTACAACTCGCCCAGGGGCCCGTGCCCGGTACGCACATTCCGCTCCAGCCACTCGTTGGAGACCAGTTCCCACTTGTGGCCGGGACCGTTGTGAAAGAAGCGGTCGCCGGAGATGCCGGTCCAGGTGCCCAGGTGGTACTCCTCGGAGCCGAGACCGCAGGGACTCACGATATAGAAAAGCTTGGGGAACTCCAGGCGCAACCAGCGGCCGGAGTCGTCCTGGTCGGCGATGGCATAGACCCGGAGCCGGGAGACGAAACGGTCCACTTCGCCGGCGCTGCGCGTGGCGCGCACCTCCGCAAGCGCCTGCGCCAGCGTGTTGGTCCCGCCCCAGAAGACCAGCCAGAGGGGGCGCGGGTCGGGCCGGTCGGCTACCTGGATGATGTGGCGCGCGCCATCGGAAAGGGCGCCCTGGCGCACCGCCTCCATCCCGAAAACCGGCGGGCCGGAGCGGATCACGCCCAGGAGATGCTCCGTGGTGGGAAAGCCGGGAGCGTGCCGGAGCAGGTTGGCTCTTACCTTGTCGTAGGCCTCGACGAACCGCGCAATCTTCTCCGGAACGACTTTGTGGCGCAGCCAGATGGAGGTCGTGGCGATCAGGCCCTCCACGTCGAACTCGTTGCTGTAGACCAGGAAGCGCACCAGCGACTCTTCGTCGTCGGGCTCGTTGGTGATATCGGTCAGGACGATGACGCGTGGCTTCTCCACGGTCTCGACGGTGGCCGCCGGCAGGGCCGCCGCCAGGAACAGGAACAAGAGGATCCGCACCGCCCCAGTCTATCAGGACGAGGCGGCGGCAAGCGCTTCGCGCACCAGGCGGCAGTTCTGCTCCACCTGCTCGGAGCGCTTGGGGAACATGCCCAGGATGACGCAGTCGGAGGGCTTGGCGCTCTCGAAGACCAGCCGCAGCGCGCTCCGCATCTGCTCCTCGGAGCCGCACTTGCGCCCCGCCGCGTACGCCTTAAAGATCAGGCACTGGCGGGAGGTGCGGCGCACGCGCTCGAGCATGCGCTCGCGGTCGGGATCCCAGAACAGTTCCCCGTCGACGGCGCCGCCCCGGAGGCGTGCGGCTTCCTCCTTCGGGCGGCTCAGGTTATAGAGGCAGGTCATGTAAAAATCCAGGTCCCATCCCTTCGACTCCACGTAGTCCACAACCTCCGGGATATGGGTACCCAGGCCCACCCGCACGCCCGCATCGCGCATCACCTTGAGCATCTCCCGGGCCTGCTCGATTTTGCCGGCGGCCCACCAGGCGTCGGTGCGGGAGCCGTGGTGGTAGATCCCGATAGCGCCGGCGGCGGCGATCTCCCGGATGTTGCGACGGATGTCGGCCAGTTCGCTGGCCGTTTGGGCGATCCAGTGGATGCGCCCGCCCTCGTTGCGGTACTCGCGCAACAGCCGCATGATGTGGCGGTCGCCGCGCGACTGCCAGACGTTGATGCCGGCCTGTTCGCATCGGCGGAGCAGTTTCTTGGCGTTTTCGGCGGTGAACCAGTCGAGCATCTCGCGGCTCACCGCGGGGGAGATATGGGAATTACCGCTGACGGGGTTGCCGCCCACCATGAGGCGGGAGACGCGGTAGGATCCGAACTCGGCCTCAGGCAGGCCGGGGCGGCCGGAGGCGGCGGCGGGCACCGTCGCGGCGGCCAGAAGGGCGCGGCGTCTGGTGAGGGTCATAGGATCTCTTACTGCAGCGAGCCGCCGGCCTGCCGCTGCGGCTCCAGGTGAATCGGGCCGAACGCCGCCTCGTACTGGCTGACGTTCTGCTGGAGCACGTTCAGCAGTGCTTTGGCCTGCTGCGGGCTTAAGTATACGCCCTGGAAATTGACGATGGAAACATTTTCCGGCCCGGTCTGATTGACCAGCCCGAACAGGAGAAAGAAGTCCCATAGGTTGACGCGAATCTGGACGCTGTTCGCGTAGCCCTCGCGATAGTCCGGGCCATTGGCCATCTCGATTTTGGGCTGCGGAGGCTGGTTCATATCCCACAGCGTATCAGAAGAGGCGGTGGTAACCGGTGGCCGGCGGCTTACGCCCATGCTTTTGAAGGCAGCCGCACAGGCGGGGTGTTCTCTGTCCTGGCGACAGCCTGGAAGGGAATTTCGATACAATCATGAAATGTTCCCTGAGGAGTTCCGGTGCGCCTGACTGAAATCTGCGTCCAGCGGCCTGTTTTCGCCTTCATGCTCATCATGTTCCTGGTGGTGATGGGCGTCTTTTCGTTCTTCTCCCTGGGAGTGGACCTGTTCCCCCGCACGGACCCCGCCACGGTCTACGTGCGCGTGCAGTTGCCGGGCGCGACGCCCGAGGAGGTGACCTCCCAGGTGGTGCTGCCGCTGGAAGAGGCTATCGCTTCGGTCAACGGCATCGACGAACTCCGGGCCATCGTCAGCGAGGGCACCGCCGCCATTATCGTCACGTTCGTGCTGGAGCGCGATATCGGGGAGGCGTCCGAAGACGTCCGCGAGAAGGTGAGCGGGGCCATGCAGCGCCTGCCGCCGAACGTGCTTCCCCCGGTAGTGCAGAAGGCCGACCCGGACTCGGAGCCCATCATTACCCTGGTGGTCTCCGGGGATCGCTCCACGCGGGAGTTGACCGAAATCGCCGACAAGCAGGTCCGGCGGGCGCTCGAGACGGTCAACGGCGTGGCCTCGGTGGATATCTCCGGGGGAACCAAGCGGCAGATCAACCTTTTCCTCGACCTCGACAAGCTTTCCGGTTATAACCTCACGGCGCAGGAGGTGGAGGGCGCCGTACGGGCGCAGAACATCGAGGCGCCCGGCGGGCGGATGGTGCGGGGTCTGACCGAAGTGGGCGTGCGCACGCTAGGGCGAGTGGAGCACGTTGAAGAATTCAACGACATCATCATCAAGAACGTGGCGGGGTCGCCCATCCGCATCCGCGACATCGGCTATGCCGAGGACGGCACCGAGGAGCAGCGCAGCTTCGCCCACTACAAGGGCAAACCCGCCGTCGTGATCCAGGTGCTGCGCCAGACCGGCACCAACACGGTCGAGATCGTGAACGGTGTAAAGGCCCGGCTGGACAGCCTGCGCCGCGAACTGCCCGCGGGGACGAACATCGAAATCGTCAAGGACCAGGCCACCTACATCAACGCCTCGGTGGCTTCGCTGGAGGAGCACCTGGTGCTCGGCAGCCTGTTCGCGTCCCTGATCGTCTTCTTTTTCATCCGGAACATCCGCACGGTGCTGATCAGCGCCATCGCCATCCCTACCTCCATCATCACCACCTTCACCCTGATCCGCGCCATGGACTTCACCCTCAACTCCATGACGCTGCTGGGACTGACACTGGCGGTGGGAATCGTAATCGACGACGCCATCATTGTCCTGGAAAACATCTACCGGTTCATCGAGGAGAAGGGCGTGCCGCCCATGCAGGCGGCCGTGCTGGCGACCAAGGAGATCTCGCTGGCGGTGATCGCCACCACCCTTTCGCTGGTGATCATCTTCGTGCCCATCGCCTTCATGACGGGCTACGCGCGGCGCTTCGTGAACCAGTTCGGGTGGACCATGGCGATGGCCATCATGGTATCCATGCTGGTGGCTTTCACCCTGATCCCCACGGTGAGCGCCCGGGTGTTGAAGCTGAAGGGGAGTGGCGGCGGAAGGCGCGGGCACCAGGAACACCAGGAGCGCCGCAACTTCTTCGACCGCATCTACCTCGCGGTTCTGCGCTGGTCGCTGGGGCACCGGTGGGCCATCGTGGCGGTCTGCCTGCTGACCTTCGCCTCCACGTTCGTGGTCAACCGTTATGTGGGCCGCGACTGGATGCCCCAGGAGGACCAGGACGAACTCACTGTGATGTTCGAACTCCCCGAGGGTTCCTCGGTGGAGGCCACCCGCGAGTTCACCCTGGCAGCCACGCGCCGGATGGAGGAAGTCCCCGGAGTGATCGCGGCGCTGCCCATGAGTTCCAGCGGGTTCATGAACCGGGTGAACTACGCGCGCGTGATGCTGCTCCTGGAGCCGGCAGCCAAGCGCGGCGACATCAACCAGATGGCGGCCAGAATCCGGGCCTCCCTGAAGGACTTCCAGATGGGCCTGCCGCGCGTCAGCTTCCCCAACGCGCTGGGTGGGCGCGACTCCTTCTCCCCCATTCGCGGCATGCTGCTGGGTCCGGAAATGCCTGTGCTGGCGGAGATCGCCAAGGAAGTCTCCGACCGGCTGCGTCAAACCGACTCCGTGGTGGACGTGAAAGTAGCGCTCAACCTGAACAACCCGGAGATGCACATCAACATCGACCGGACCAAGGCGTCGGACCTGGGGGTCCGGGTCAGCGACGTCGCGGGCGCCGTGCGGCTGCTGATGTCCGGCCAGGACGAGATCTCCACCTATAAGGAAGGCTCGGAGCAGTATCCGGTGACCATGCGGCTAATGCCCGGGCAGCGCGACGACCCTGCCGCCCTGAGCCGGTTGCTGATCCCTTCCGCCAAGGTGGGGCTGATCCGGCTGGACTCGGTGGCGAGCCTGCAGCGCGGTTTGGGTCCCAGCCGCGTGGACCGCCACGGACGCCAGTTCGCGGTGGGCATCTATGGCAACGTCGCTCCCGGCCGCTCCCTGAACGAAGCCGCCGCGGAGACCCAGAAGGTGGTGGACTCGGTGGGCCTGCCCCAAGGCTACCAGTTGCGCTTCTCCGGCCAGGTGAAGATCCTGGAGGAGACCACCATCAACATGATCCTGGCGATCTCGCTGGCCTCCATTTTCATGTACATGGTGCTGGCGGCCCAGTTCGAGAGCCTGGCCCACCCGTTTATCATCATGCTGACGCTGCCGCTCTCGATTCCCTTCGCGCTGCTCTCCCTGACGGCCACGGGGCGGTCGCTGAACCTGTTCAGCGCCCTGGGGGTGCTGCTGCTGCTGGGCATCGTCAAGAAGAACGGCATTCTGCAGATCGATTACATGAACCGGCTGCACCGCCAGGGGATGCCGCTGCGGGAAGCCATTCTGGAGGCCAACCGCGTGCGGCTGCGCCCCATCCTGATGACCACTTTCGCGATCGTCTCCGGCCTGATTCCGACGGCCATGGGGATTGGGGCGGGCGCCCAGCAGCGTTCCGCCATCGCGGTGACCATCATCGGCGGCCAGACGCTTTGCCTTCTGCTCACCCTGCTGGTGGTGCCGGTAGGCTACTCCCTGGTGGAGGAGGCGCGGGATTGGCTGGCGGCGCGGCGACGGTCCGTGGCGGTCCAGGCCCCTGCCGCGGGCGACTAAAAAACCTTCGAAAATCTTTGTAAATGGTAAAACCCTTGCTCGGCTTTTTGCGTCGGAGATAGCAGAGGTCGCTGAAGCTATGCAGCCGGTTGACGAAAAGAAACAAAAGGGTCAGGTGCATTGCCCCATTTGCACCCACACGGTGCCGGCGGAGGTCAGAATAGCAGGGCGCAGGCCTCGGGTGATCCCTGGGCAGCGTTGTCCCCGCTGTTCCGCTACCCTCGACGTGGCCATTGTGGTGCAGTTGCCAGAAGCGGCATAAATTGCGCAATGCATCCGGCCGGATATGGCACTTCAGGCGCCTGCCGTGCATCTAACGCAATAGCACGGACGGTGCTTGTGAGCGAGAGTGGAAAGAGATAATGTATTTGAGGGGACGGCCATGAGACGGAAAGTGCAACCCAAGCCGGAACCTGTGGTTCCGCCCGAAATCCTGGAACAGGCAAAGAAGGCCTTGTCGGAAGACAAGCTGAAAAAAGTAACTGCGTGTATCGTGTGCGGCGCGGAGAGCACCGATGCGACACCCGAGCCGCTCTGCTGGGTGTGCCGCCGTCTCAAAATCAGCGCCTGGCGCGACATCGAACAGCAGATGCCGGTTCAGGAGTAGACCGCCCCGATTTCCCGCCCCACCCGTTCCGCAACAGCGCGCTCGTAAACGTAGCCCGCGCAGATGACATCTTCCACCGCCAGACCCATTGAGTTGAAGATGGTGATCTCATCTGTGCGGGACCGCACATGGATGCGCCCGGAGACGACATCCGCCAACTCAACCACGCGGGGGTCGCTCCAGGCGGCATCGCCCATCGAGAGCAACAGGTCGCCGGACTCGATGCCGGCCTGCTCGCGCGAATCGACCGCGATCCAATCGGCGCGGGCAATTAGCTCAGAAGGCAATTCGCGGCGCTTGGGCTGGTTGGATCCGACGGCGTTGACGTGCGTACCGGGTGCGATCCAGGCGTCTTCGAGGACCGGATCCCGGGCGTATGTGGCGGTGATCACAATATCGGCGCCACGAACGGCTTCCTCGGCGGTGGCGGCGGCGCTGACGGGCTGGTCAGTGAATTGCCGCACGAAGGCCTGGCGCTTCTCCTCGGACCGGCTCCACACCCGGGCGGCACGGAGCGGCCGGACGGCGGCAACCGCCTCCAGTTGGCTGCGGGCCTGAAATCCTGTGCCGATCAGCCCCACCACTCCGGCGTCCGGCCGGGCCATGGCTTCCGTTGCCACGCCGGTAGCCGCGCCGGTGCGGAGCTGCCCCAGGTAGTTGGCCTCCATCACCGCCAGCGGGACCGCGTCTTCCACCCGGAAGAGCAGAAAAAGGAAGTGCGCACCCGTGCGGTGGCTGGAGTAGACCTTGGCCCCGAAGTACCGGCCATCGCTCCCCGCCATGTAGTGCAGCACCGCGCTGCCGCCGGCATGGAGCCTCCGCCTGGGGTGGTTGAGCGCCTCGCCGCGCGACAGGCGCACAAAGACCTCCCGGGTCAGCCGGATAGCCTCCGGCATGGGGAGCAACTGTCGCACTTCGGATTCGTCGATATAGAGCATGGTTCAGCTTGCGAAGGCCAAACGGCGGTGTTCTTTCAGAATGCAGCGGTCCATCACGACTTCCAGGCCGGCCTCCCGGGCGCGGCGGGCGGCCTCTTCATGCACGACACCCTCCTGCATCCAGACGGCGCGCGCGCCGATGCGGATGGCCGCTTCCACAATCTCCGGCACGAACTCCGGGCGCCGGAAGATGTTTACGATGTCCACGGGCTCCGGTATGGAGTCGAGATCGGGCCAGGCCTTCTCGCCCAACACCTCGGTTTCCTCGGGATTTACCGGCACAATCCTGTAGCCGGCGCGCTGCATGTACTCGGAGACGCCGTAGCTGGGCCGGTAACGTTTGCTGGAGATCCCTACCACCGCGATGGAGCGGGCCGAGGCCAGCAAGTCGGGGATCATGGTCATGGTTTCTCCTTCTTCCGGGCAAAGGATTTGCGGAACCGTTCCACCTCTTCCGGAGAGAGATGGCGGAACCCGCCGGGCTTGAGGGGGCCGAGGTCGAGGAACCCCACCTTGATGCGACGGAGCTTCTCCACCATCCGGTCGAAGTGGCGGAACATCAATCGAATCTGCTGGTTGCGCCCCTCGTAGAGGCGTGCTTCGTACCACGGATTGGCGGCCCGGCGGACCAGTTTCAGTCCCGCCGGAGCGGTGCGACGGCCGCTCAGCGGCACGCCTTCCCGGAACTGCTGTTCCTGTTCCGCCGTGAGAGGCCCGTTCACCTTCACCAGGTATGTCTTGGGGATGTGGGTGGCGGCGGAGGTGAGGGCGTTGGCGAACTCGCCGTCGTTGGTGAGCAGCAGCAGGCCCTCGCTGTGATAATCCAGCCGTCCCACGGGATACACTCGCTCCTTCACTCCCCGCAGCAAGTCCATAACCGTTCGGCGGCCTTGCGGATCGCTGAGGGTGGTGACTACGCCGACTGGTTTATTGAGGGCCAGGTAAACCAGGTTGCGGGGCGGGCGGACCAGGCGGCCGTCCACTTTGATATGGTCGCGGTCGAGGTCGGCCTTGGCGCCGAGTTCGTCCACAATCTTCCCGTTGACGGTGACCCGGCCCGCGGCGATCATCTCCTCGGCTTTGCGGCGGGAAGCGATGCCGGCGCGGGACAGAATCTTCTGGAGGCGCTCTTCCGGCATGATCAGGATACGCCGGGCTGCTCGCCGGCGGCTTCCGGCGCCTCGGTGTCGCCCCCGGCAGGTTCCGGTACGGCCTCCAGCGGCCCCGCGGCAGCCGCTTCGCCGGAATCCAGCACCGTGGCTTCCGCTTCGTGGTCCGCTTGCGCCTCGGTCGCCTCCTGCTCCGCCGGTTGATCCCCGGCCTGCGGCCCAGTGGTTTCCAGTTCGCCGGAATCCAGCACCGTGGCTTCCGCTTCGTGGTCCGCTTGCGCCTCGGTCGCTTCCTGCTCCGCCGGTTCGCCCTCGGCCCGCGGTTCGACGTCCTCCTGCTCCGCCAACTGATCCCCGGCCTGCGACCCGGTTTCCTGCGCGATGGCCTCCTGCTCTGCCGGTTGACCTCCGGCCTGCAGCCCGGTGGTTTCCGGTTCGCCGGAAACCAGCACCGTGGCTTCCGCGTCGCCAGCCCCTTGCGGTTCGATGGCCTCCTGCTCAGCGGGTTGGCCTCCCGCCTGCGGACTTTCGCCTCCCGCCTGCGGACTACGGGTGTCCGGCTCGACGGCCTGCTCCGCCGAATGGCCCCCGGCCCGCGGACCGGTTTCCGGCGCGATGGCCTGCTCCGCCAACTGACCTCCGGCCTGCGGCCCGACAATGTCCGGCTGGGTCGATTCCTGCTCGGCCGGTTCGCCCCCGGGCTGCAAACCGCTAATTCCCGCTTCGCCGGAATCCAGCACCGCGGCTTCGGGTTCGCCATCCCCATGCGGCTCAGCGCTCAGGGGGAGTTGCTCCTCCGCATCCCCGATGGCCATGCGGCGAATCTCCTCGAACTCCTTCAGGGTCGGCAACTCGCTCAGGTCCCTGAGGCCGAACTGGACCAGGAAGTCCCGGGTGGTCTTGTACAGAATGGGCTTGCCGATGACGTTCTTGCGTCCTGCGGCGGCGATCAGCTTGCGGTCGAGCAACGTCTTCAGGACGCCGGTGCCCTGCACGCCCCGGATTTCCATGATTTCCGGAGCAGTGACGGGCTGCTTATAGGCGATCACCGCCAGGGTTTCCAACGCCGCCAACGACAGTTTCAGCGGCGGCTTCAGGTTCTTGACGAAGTTGCGGACGGCCTCGTGATGTTCCGGCTTGGTGGCCATCTTGTACCCGCCGGCGACCTCCCGGATAGCCAGGCCGTGTTCGGGGGACTCGTATTCGGCCATCAGCCGCTCGAGCACGGAGCGGATGCGTTCGGCCGGCAGGTCGAGCGCGGCGGCTATCTGGGCCAGCGAAAGCGGCTCCTCGGTGACGTAGACGATGGCTTCGAGCACCGCCCTCAGCCACTGATCTTCGGCGGGCACGGCCGGGGGCGCCGGGGTGTCCGCGGCCAGCAACTCCTCGGCGCTCACCGTTTCGGCGGAGCCGGCCCGATCCGGGGACACCGGCACCCCGTCCGTCTCCGCTTCCGCGGCTCTGTGGGCTTCGGGCATTTCGGCCGCCATGTCGCCGGCGGACCGGGTATCGATCTCTTCCATTCCCTTTAACTGTAGTCTTTCTCGATGGCGCTGACCGGCTCGCCCGAAGCGAACACCGCATCGAACAGCTTGTGCCGCCGCAAAGCGATCTCCCCGAACAGGTCCTGCTGCAAGATCTCCACGGCCTGCATTTTGACCATCTCGAGCACCGCCAGAAACAGCGCAATCATGGCGCGGCGGGTAGGCTGACGCTCGATGAGGCGCAGGATGAAAACCGGTTCTTCGGGGCCGGCTTTCTCCAGGATACCCTTGAGATGCCGTACCATGTCTCCCACCCCGACTTCCGGTTCCCCTACCTTGTAAACCGGACGGTTTTTGGTACGCTCCAGCATTTCCCCGAAGGCCTTCACCAGGTCGAAGAGGGTGACGGCCAGCCCCGGGTTGTCGTCGTCGGAGACAAACTTGCCTATCTGTGGGTTCGACCAGACGTTCTCTTCGATGAGGCGCTTCTGCTGGAGCATCTCGGCGGCATTTTTGAAGCGCTCGTGCTCGAGGAGCCGGTCCACCAGGTCCTTGCGCGGGTCCTCGTCGGCGGCCTCCGTCTCCAGGGCCGGGTCACGCGGCAACAGCATGCGGGACTTGATGTGGATAAGGGTAGCGGCCATGTAAACGAATTCCGCTCCCAGATCGAGGTCCAACTGCCGGGCCTGCTCCAGGTAGTCCAGGTATTGCGCGGTGATCGTGGCGATGGGGATATCGCGGATATCGATCTGCTGCTTGCGGATTAAATCCAGCAACAGGTCGAGGGGACCCTCGTACTGGTCCAGGCGGACGTTGAGCGGCGATGACACTGTATCTCAACATAACACGGTCGAAGGCGCCGCCCGGAAGCGCCGAGAGGCGCGTTCAGGCGCCTTGACTCCGCGGCTGCAGGCGGCGAAACTGTTTATTTCCAGGCGGCTGTAAAAAATTTCGTCCCCCCAGGCCGGAGAGCTAACCTCAGGGCGAAGCAAATCGTCTTCTCATTGGGACCAATACAGTTGGGAGTCTGCGTGAAAGGCGGGAGTGTGGCATGCAATCACCGTTGAGCAGTGCGCCGGCGCCTGATCCCACAGGTGGTGCGGGCATTGCGGTTCCGCGGCCCGTGGCGCCGAGGCCGCAAGTGGTGCGTCCGAGGCGCCCGGGGCCTCGCCGGGTGAAGTTGTGGTTATCGGGGGTCATGGTTGTGCTGGCGGCCGCGGCGATAGGCTATTACCTGCACAGCGCACGGCAGCCTCGCGCCGGAGCCGGCGGCGGCGGCCTGGCGGCCGTCCGTACCGTTCCGGTGACGGTCGGGGACCTGCAGGAAACCATCCGGCTTACAGGCGTGGTGCAGGCGGAGCGCTCGGTGGCGCTGCTGGCTCCGCGCCTGCGCGGCAGCCGCAGCGACCGCATCCGCACCGGGGGCAACGCCGATTACTCGGCCAGCACCCCCATGTCGAGCGCCGGCGGCATCTCGGCCAGCAGCGGTCCCACCGGTTCCGGCGGTTCGATCACCGCGGCGATCAGCGGATCGTCCGGTGCGGGCGGCTCGGGCACGGCAGGCAGCGGCGGCTCGACGGCGGACGGCATGTCCTCCGGCGGTGGATCTTCCCGCGGCGGCTCCGGCAACCGGTTCAGCGATACCGGGCGCTCGTCGGGCGGTGGAGGCACGCGGATGGGCGGCGGAGGCGGCAGGTCCGGAGGCGATGCCGCGCCGGTGGTGTCGGTCGGCCGCGGGTCGGGCGGCGGCGCCCGTAGCGGCGCCGGCGATTTCTCTCTACTGCTGGTGAGTTGCGCCGCTCCCGGCTCCCTCGTCCGCAAGGGCGACGTGGTGGCGGAGTTCGACCGCCAGAACATGCTGCTCCGGCTGGAAGATTACCGCGCTTCGGTGGAATCGCTCGAACTGAGCATCCGCAAGCTCAAGGCCGACATGCAGGCGGCCAAGCAGGCTCATAACCAGGTGATCAAGACCGCCAAGGCGGACCTGGAACAGACGCTGCTGGATTTGAAGACCATCGAGGTGCACTCGGAGATCCAGGCCGAGCGCTTCCGCCTGGCCGTGGAGGAGGCGCGCGCGCGGCTGCAGCAGGTGACCGAGGAAAGCGCCCTGTTCGACGCTTCCCAGCGCGCCCAGTTGCATGCCGCCGAGATCGACTACCGGCAGGCGCAGATGGAGTTGAAGCGCGCCGAAGCCAACGTGGATCGCATGGTCATCAAAGCCCCCATCGACGGGCTGGTAGTGATGCAGACCATCTATCGCGGCGGTGAGTTCGGACAAATCCGGGAGGGCGACCAGGTGCACGCCGGCATGTCGTTTATGACCATCGTGGATCCCTCCTCCATGGTGGTGAACGCCAAGGTCAACCAGACCGACAGCGAGAAACTGCGGGTGAACATGAAGGCGCGGGTCTGGTTTGACGCCTATGGCGGCCTGGAACTACCCGCTACGGTGGTCGGGGTGGGGGCCATGACGCAGCCGGGCGGCTGGCGCGGCGCCTACGTTCGGGAGATCCCCGTCCGGCTGAAGCTGGACGCCATGGATTCGCGGGTCATCCCGGATATGACGGCCGCCGCCGACGTGATTCTGGCCGCCGAGCGGCAGGCGGTGATCGCGCCGCGGGAGGCCATCTTCCGCGAAGGGCCGGCGCAGGCGGCCTTCGTTTACCTGCGGGGTCCGGCCGGCTGGACGCGCCGGCCGGTGGAGCTTGGCCTTGAAAACAACATCGCCGTGGCGGTGCGTTCGGGGCTGCGCAAGGGAGACGTACTGGCGGCTGAGAGGCCGTTATCATGATACGGTTTTCATTCGGGGTCTAACGCATGTCGAAGGAAGTGAGACCGGGCCGCTTGGGCCGTGCAGGATCGAAACGACGGAAGGCGATTGTCTGGGCCGTTCTTCTGGTAGCCGGAGGGGGTGGCGTCTACGCCGCCTACCGGTATACCGGGACGACCGAAGTGGAGGTGCCGGTGGCGCGCGCGCGCCGCGGGGACTTCATCATCAGCGTGCGCACGCGCGGCGAGATCAAGAGCACCCGCTCGGTGATTCTCAAAGCGCCGCAGGTCCCCAACCCGCGCATCGTCAAGCTCGCCGAGTCCGGCAAGCCGGTGCGCAGGGGTGAAGTGGTGGTGGAGTTCGATCCCGTGCAGCAGGAACAGTACTACATCGAGCGTTCCACCAACGTGCGCACCGCCGATAGCGAGATCGTCCAGACCAAGGCATCCCACAAGATCGTCAACGAGTCCGATGCCATGAACCTGATGAGTTCGGAGTACAACCTGGAGCGCGCCAAGCTGGAAGCCAGCAAGGCGGAGATCCTCTCCGAAATCGAGGGCGCCAAGAACCGCATCGAGGTGGGGGTCAGCGAGGGCGAACTCAACCAGGTGAAGACCACCATCAACTCGCGCAGGATCTCCCACGACGCGGACCTGCAGCGGCTGGTGCAGCGCAAGGACAAGACCGTGCGCGACATGGAACTGGCGAAGGGCTATCTTTCCAAGATGGTGATCCGGGCGCCCAACGACGGCATCGTGCACATTCTGCCGAACTTCCGGGCAGGCGGTTCGTTCGGCCAGTCGCCGCCTCCCTTCAAGGAGGGCGACCAGGCCTGGACCGGCGCCGCCATCGCCGAAATCCCGGACCTCTCGGAGATGCACATCGACCTGAAGCTCGAAGAGGTGGATCGCGGGAAGCTGAAGCTGGGGCAGGCGGTGCGCATCCGCGTGGACGCCATCCCGGAAAAGGAGTTCCACGCCGAACTGGACTGGATCAGCCCCATCGCGGCCCTGATCTACCGGGGCGGCGGCACTTCCGAAAAAACCTTCCCCGCGCGGGCCACGTTGAAAAACCTGGACTCGCGGCTGCGGCCGGGCATGAGCGCCACCGCGGAGATCATTATCGAGCGGGAGCCCAATGCGCTGCTCATCCCCGTGCGGGCCAGCTTCACCCAGCACGACAAGCCGGCCGTGTACATCCAGAAGGGCAACCAGTTCCAACTGCGTACCATCACGGTGGGCAAGCGCAACGAGGAGGACATGATCGTGCTGGAAGGCCTGAAGGAAGGGGAACTGGTAACCCTGGAGAACCCCATCGAGGCCGCCAAGCGCGCGAAGAAGCTGTGAGGCTCCGGGATCGAAACCCATGAAGAAGATTCTCATTCGTCTGGTTGGAATTCTGCTGGTGGCGGCAGCCGCCTGGTACGGATACCGGATTGTGAAGCAGTTGCCGGGCCGCCAGGAGCAGGTCGCCACCACCAAGGTGCGGCGCGGGGACGTTATCATCCGCGCCTACTCGCGCGGCGAACTGCGCGCCGTGCGCTCCGTGACCCTCACCGCTCCCAACCTGTTCGGCACCGTGCAGGTGACGCGGCTGGCGCCGGTGGGCAGCTTCGCCAATGAAAAAGACCTGATCGTCGAATTTGACGATTCCGAGCGCCGCGCCGCCCTCGAAGAGGACCTGCTGGAAGTCGAGCAGATCGACGAGCAGATCAAGAAAGCCAAGGCGGACCTGGCCATCCGGGACAACCAGGACAAGGTGGACCTGCTGCGCACCCGCTACAACGTGCGCCGCGCCGAACTGGAGGTGAAGCGCAACGAGCTGATCTCCGCCATCGACGCCCAGAGGAACCTGCTCACCCTGGAGGAGCAGAAGCGGCGCCTCAAGCAGCTGGAAAGCGATATCGAGAGCCGGCGCCAGCAGGGCCTGGCTTCGCTGGCGGTCCTGCAGGAGCAGCGCAATAAGGCCATGATCGATGTGCGCCGCGAGGAGCAGCGCATCGCCCAGACCAAGTTGCTGTCGCCCATCGCGGGGCTGGTGACCATCCGGCAGAACCGCACCGGCTTCTTCATGTTCGGCCAGCA
>JAWLGN010000337.1:0-5529 GCA_041685075.1 Bryobacteraceae bacterium | reverse complement strand
CATACTGGAGGATTTCTACGAGAAGGCCTTCGTCGGCGCGGCGCCCGCCGTCGCGAGGTTCCATTCACGCCTGCAGCAAGCCTGGACGGAGGCCACCCGCGGCGGCCGGGACGTCTCCTGCAACTCGTTCGAGGAGAGCCGTCTGCTGGAGTACTTCACGCCCGAACTGCTGGCGCAGGCGGCGGACGACCTGCGCGACGCGGCGCGGCTAGCCAGAGGCGGTGTCGTGGGCAAGCGCGTGGAGTTTTACCGCCAGGGGCTGCGCTACACGGAACTGACGGTGGAGGCCGTGCGCGCCTCCAGGGAGGTTGACCTGCTGCGCGCGGGGAGGAATCTCGAGGCCGCCCTGGGGAGAATGTCCGCGGCTGAGCGCGACCGGCAGAGAAAGCTCGCCGCCGCCGCGCTGGCGGCCTGGGAGCGGCGGGAGCAATACGTCGAGTCGCAGAAGAACGGCTTTGCGATCGCCTACTTCTGGGTGCAGTACAACAACAAGCAGCGCAATTTCAACCCGGCATCCCGTCTTCGTGAAATCGCCGGACGCCTGGGGTGATGTGGAATGAATCGTCGGGATCTGGTGAAAGGATGGCTGGCGGCGCTTGCCGCCTCGCGCGCGGGTCGCGCCTCTGTGGATCCTCTCTCCTGGCAGGTCGTGATGGCTCGCGAATGGAAGCGGCCCGCCCAGCTGGACGCGTTCCGGGGCGTGCGCCCGCGGCTGTACGTCAAGAGAGATAGTCTGGAGGCGCTGCGGCGCAAGATCGCGGGCCCGCGAAGGCAGGCCTGGAAAATTGTGCGGGAGAATGCGGACCGGTATCTCGGCCGAATGCCGCCCGACGATTACAACAGCCAGAGTCATATGCGCGAAGCCGGCCGCGGCATCCCCTGGCAGGCTCTTGCCTACGTCGTCTCCGGCGAGGCGGCGTACCTCGACGGGGCAAGGAAGTGGATGCTTACCATCTGCGGCTACCCGAGATGGGAGCGCAACAACAGCCTGTCCGGCGGCGAATGCCTATTCGGCGTTTCGGTGGGCTACGACTGGCTCTACGGGCACCTGGACGACAGCGAGAGACGGTTCGTGAGGGAAAAGCTCGTGCTCCAGGCCGAGGCGCTGAAGAACGGCCCGCCGGTGCATCACGACCGCTGGCTCGCCAACCATAACCATGTCGAGCACCTGGGACTTGCCGCGGCGGGCTTCGCGCTGTTCGACGAGGTTCCCGAGGCGGTTCGGTGGATCCGGCAGGCGGACCTGGTATTCCGTGTCATGCTCGACCTCGCCGCTGGCGACGGCAGCTCCACCGAAGGCCACCAGTATTGGGGCTACACCGCCGAGTCCGTGCTGCGTTATGCGGAGCTGGCGCGGGACCTGCTGGGCGAGGATTACTATCACCACGAGTGGCTGAAGGGCGTGCCGGACTTCGTCATCCACAGCACCCTCCCCGATTTCAGTGCCGAGAACTGCGTTATGTCGTTCGGCGATTCGGGCCGGTCTTACGCCTCCCACGGCCCGACCCACATCCTCTACCGGCTGGGGGCGGAGTACCGCAATGCGCAGGCGCAATGGCTCGCACTGGAAATGCAGCGTCGGCAGGTTGGCAGGGCGGATTTCAGCACCTGGGCCAACCTGCTCTGGTACGACGAGACGCTGTCGCCGGTGCCCCTTTCGCAACTCCCGACCTTCTGGCACTGCGAGGACATCGGCTGGATCACCAGCCGCAGCGGCTGGGATGCCGACGCGGTAATGACGGGCTTCAAGTGCGGCCCCATGCACGGTCACAAGGCGCAGCGCTACTACGACGCCAACTTCGGCGCCAGCCACGAGATCGGTGGCGGCCACGGGCACCCGGATGTGAACAGCTTCCAGGTATACGCCTACGGCAAGTGGCTGGCCATCGACCCGGGATACGAGCGACCGAAGCGCACCGACACTCACAACACGATCCTGATCGACGGCAAGGGGCAGCTTGGCGAGGGATCGACGTGGTTCGAAAGGAAAGCCGTGATGGAGGCGCGCGCATCGAGCGCCATCCTCAAAGCCGAGCACACGCCGACCTGCGACTACGTGGTGGGCGATGCGAAAAACATCTATCCCGCCGCATCCGGGCTCGCGAAGTTCCACCGGCACTTCGTCTATCTCAGGCCGGACCTCATCGTGGTCGCCGATGATCTGGAAGCGGACCGGCAGGTCAGCTGGGAATGGCTGCTTCATACCGAGGTGGGCTTCGAAAAGCGGGGGGACCGCCAGTTCACCGCTATCAACGGCGATGTGGCGATGGATATCGAGTTCCTGCTGCCAGCGCGGCTCGAAGTCGGCGCCGAAGGTAGAACATTAAAGGCGGCGGTCCGAAAGCAACGGAGGTGCCTCGTCGTGGTGCTCCTGCACCCCAGGCGTGCGGCTGGGGCTCCCACCTCTGCGGAGTTGAAGGCGCAAAGTGGCGGGAGAGTCGAACTTACCATTCGTTCGGCGATCCAACAGGCGCAGATGTCGATCAACCTGAAAGAACGACGGGTAGTG
Source organism: Bryobacteraceae bacterium (assembly GCA_041685075.1). GTDB lineage: Bacteria > Acidobacteriota > Terriglobia > Bryobacterales > Bryobacteraceae > JAMCRM01. The sequence goes on along the minus strand of JAWLGN010000337.1, from coordinate 3,020 downwards.
TCAGTGCCGCGGGATCCTCGCTGATACTACACGAAACCGAGGAACTATGTATGCGGCGCGCTGCTCTCGACGAACCCGACGCAGTGAGGAGATCATCAGCATCTCGCCCTACGGCGGATGGGTCGGCCGCAGACCAGCGCATCGGGCGGGAGGTCCGAATCCGCAACGCCGCCCGGCTGCGGTGGGAGTACCAGAATCCCATCCCGAGCGCCCCTCCGGGGAGGTGCGGTTCAACGTGGTGACCACCACCAGTGACCACCTTCGTTGACCACCGTCATTGAGCGACAATCCTCGCTGACCACCCAGAAATCCGTGCAAAACTAGCAGCATCGTGCCACCAATCCACCCGCGAGTGGTGCGTGCGTAACAGTACCTATGCGATTGGAGTTTGGTATCCGTCGTGCCAAGGAGCACGCCCGGGATGACGGTCTAGATTGGCTTGCTGGGCGACGTTGACAGCATTGTTGGTCGGGGTGTCCCTGCTGGCCGCGGCGCTTCCGTGTGCAGGCCATCTTCGCGACAACGACTATCATGATTTGTAATAGTGGGCAGTGTTTCGATGCCGGGCCCAACCTCCGGAATTAATTCCCCGTTCTGGCCTGGGAGCCGAAGCCAACCGCCCCAATGGCCGCAGGTCCAGCATTTACAGAACCAGCGGCCGCGATTGAGGCCACGCCGGGCGCGCTGGGCAACCATGTGGCGAATGGCGCCACGCTTGATGCACGGCAAGCAGACCGGAAGCTGCTCCCCGATGCACCAGTAAAACTCCAGCCGCCGCAGCAACCGGCGCTCCCATCCCCGGACGCGGGTAGTCCAGCGGACGTCGTTAGTGCTTAGCGGATGGTGCCCTTCCGGGTCGGCGGTGAGCCAGCAGCGGATGCTATCCTCGCCGGTCTCGGCCGCGTACCCATCGGAGTAAATGCTCGACCGGACTTGAATCCCGACGCCCTGCTTGATTTGGATGTAGTAGCGGTACTCGGCGTCGTCGGACGTGGGCGGGAACCTCCGCCACGGTCGGCCGAAGAAGTCGAGCACCTCTTCAAAGCGTCCCCTGCTGAACTGGTCGATCACAATGATTACCTCATCCGCCCACCCGCGGGCTGATGGTGCAAAAAAATCCTTTGGCGGCCGGCCCAGTCCACGTGCTCCAGGCCACGCTCAGCACCTGGCACACTGGGGAGGTGGCCGGGGGCTCCCGGGCGCGATCCGGATCTCCACCATGCTGGCGACCTCAAGCACCCTGGGCCACGACAGCCACGTGTACTGCGTGACCCGCGCGGGCGGGTATCCCCGGCCGCCTGGGGCGGCTCTTTGTGGCCGACTGGCCACGCTAAGTATTGGCGTTACATGCACTTACCGGAATTGCGGAGATCCCTGCCAGGCGATTAACCCTTTTTGTGGTATCCCGCCGAGGTTAACGCGCGCCGTTTCATAGACTTGCAGAAGGCTGGCGGGTAATGCGGGTAGCCCACGCACCCCATGGGGCCCCTCAGCCCCATATCTCTTCCTCTTCCCCCGGAGCATATATCCACACTCCAGTCCCTCCTTAGGATCAAAAAAGCTACCCGCAATACCCGCTGGCCACGCCAACTGCGTGGAAACACGGAACTTATCCGACGGGTAATTGTGCGGGTATCGTGGCGATCTCCGCCGGCTTCGTGCTGCCCGCCAGCCTGCCGGGATTACAGATTAGGCTTGCTAAATTTGATCTGGTACAGCGCGACTTTCTGCCTCGTGTCCGTGCCGCTCTTGTCGATAAACACCTCCGATGATCCGAAGCGGCGCTTCAGCCGGGTGCGCAAGATGTGGCCGATCTTCACCGCGAACAGCGGGTTCGCTTTCGCCTGCGCGTGCGTGGTGGTCGTGCCGAAGACCGCCGCGATTTCATGCGGGAGTTCCGGAATCTGCCGCCCCTCGATGAGCTGGACGAGGTCGCTGACCCTCCACGCCTCGCCGCCCCAGTGTTTGTAAATCTGAAGGAGGAAGCTCTCCCATTCCTCATTTTCTTTGTCGGCTTGGCCGAAAAACATCCGCTGGTTCTTTAAAAACTGGTCAAACCCCGCGTGGCCGAGAACGCCGCCGACCAGGGCGCGCCACCTCGTAAATGTTCCGATGGTGATAGTGTCCGGCGCCGGCCGGCCGGCGGCGTACCAGCCGCGGATTAGGATCAGCAGCGCAGCCAGGAGGTTGCCGCGTTGCTGTTTGCAGTACTCGACCAGATCGGGATGCGTGAAGTTGCGGCGCAGATAGGGCTGAGCAACTTTCGGATCGACCCGAACCAAATAAGAGCGCCGCACGGCATCAGATGATAAGCTGACGTTGGTTCCGGTTACCGCCCAGGTTGCGCTGTTTTTAACTACCCTCTCTTCGCTGCGGCCCAAAATTCGAGATCGAAAATAGGGCTTAGTTAAAGCTGCTTCCAGGGCGGCAGAGTTGAGGGTATCTCGCAAATTATCAAAAATAATGAGACTTCGCCCGCTGTCCAGCAACGAGAAAATCAGTTTAGGCCACTCGGACTTACCACTGGCCGGCGGCGGGATGGCCGCCGCCACCTCGCCGGTGGCAACGATGGCAACCAAGTCGGTCAACAGGCCCTTACCCGCGCCGGCCACCGGTGAATCGACAATCACCAAGGGGACGACATCGATCAAGTGGCGCACCAGCGGCGTGAGCAGGAAGGCGATGAAGTTGTCCCGGTCGCTGGTACTCTCAAACTGAAAGTCCTGGATCAGTTCCAGAATGCGCTGCTTCGCCTCGGCGATCTGCTCGTCGGTTGGCTGCTCGGGCACCGGCGGCAGCTCGAAGCCCGCTGGAGGCGCGTAGATCGTCTTGGTACGGGGATCGTACCCGCCGGGGATACAGAAGATGCTGCCGTCTGGGCGGATCAGCGGCGTGCGGGCGATGCCTTCGATAGTGGGGAAGGTGCCCTCGGGATAGTTAAAAACGGTGAGCTCTTCGCAGAGGCTGGTGGGCGGAAACACCGCCTCGAGGCTGCCGTCGGCTGTCTTTTTGACGAACAC
>JAWLGN010000022.1:0-32272 GCA_041685075.1 Bryobacteraceae bacterium | reverse complement strand
GGATCGATGAGGGCGGCGATGCGTTCCCGCGCGGTCAGTTTGCCGGCGCGGTGTTGTTTGGCGATGCGCTCCGGGCCGCCGCCGGCGCGCAAGCGCTCCTCCAGCCGGTGCAGTTGCTCCACCAGGTGGCGCATGTGCGCCATGCGGGCCACCCGGGCGGCCTGATCGTCGGAGGTCGCGGACACGTGTGTCGCTCCTATTGTGGCATTGAGGCGCGGCTCGCGGGTCCCGGCCGCGTGAGCCTTATAACGGAACGGCGCCCCTCAGTGCGTAGATCACTTCGAAGCGCAAGAAGTAGCCGGGGGTTTTGGCCGAGTAGAAGCCGCCGGGCAGCATGTGCTCCCAGAGCACGTGGCCGCTCCAGTGGCGCCCCACCCGAAGGTCCACGCGCCCCTGGTACATGTTGCCGCGCTGCGTGCCCCGGCCGTAGACGGCGGAGCTGCCAGGGAAGGGATGGAAGGCGTCCATGCGGTAGAAGGTGGCGCGGCAGTCCACCGCGCCGGAAGGCGAAAAGCCGGCCTCCCCCTGCCACATCCCCAGGTTGGTCCAGTAGGCCACCCCGACTTCCTTCCACTGCGTGTAGATGTAGAGTTCGCTCCACTTGGGCCAGCGCCCGAAGAGCGGATTCCAGCCCTCTATCTTGCCGGCGGTGCCGGGGTTGTCGCCCGAAAAGCCCCACCAGCCGGCCTGCAGATAGGGTTTCAAGGGGCCGCCGAACCGGCGCTTGGCGTAGCCGTAGCCGCCCCAGGCCGCAATGGAACTGTCCGGATCCTGGCGGCCCCATTGCAACGCCAGTTCCCCGGCCAGGTCAAGGGTTGCGGTTGCGGAGTGCACGATGCGGCCGCCGGCGGTGTGGAAGCGGCGGTCGGGCTGGTACTGCGGGTTTCCGGGACCGCGGCTGTCGCGCGTTTCGGTTTTGTAGAAGTAGTAGGACTCGAGGCTGGTGCGAGGGGAGTTCCTGTCGGTGTAGTAGAGGCCGATGGCGCGCTCGTCCCACTCGATGAGCGGCCGGTGGCGGTCGGGAACGCGGGGCAGGAAGCGGTCTGTCTTGGGATTCAGGATGCCGATCACCTCGAGTTTGGACTTCTTCCACGAGTAGGCGAAGTCGAAGGCATTGAAATAAATGGACCGCGAACCGTCGAAGGGGTTGCCTTCGAGAATCAGCCAGCCCTCGCCGCGAATCAGGTTCTGCCGTCCCACCCGGAGGGAAAGGCCGTCGGTGAACAGTCGCTTGAAGTCGACGTAGGCGTTCTCCACGATGGCTTCGTCGAAGCGCCACGGGGCGCGCGTGCGGATGATCTGGTTGGTCTCCTGGTTCAGCCCGGCGTAGAGGTCGATATCGCGGGTGACCGGCAGGTTGGCCCAGAGGCGGGTCCGGTAGCGCACCTGGTTGCGCAGGTCGGGAAGCTCGCCGTTGTAGTCCAGGATGTTGTCCCAGTTCTCCGAGCGGACGCGCTGCTCGAAACCCCAGGTGAAGGCGCGCTCGGCGGCGGTCTGGGCGGGCAGGACAGGCGCGCCCGCGGCGGCCAGCAGAACGGCGGCAGCCAGCGTCACGGAGAACCTCGGGCGGGAAGGAGATTCGGACATGAAATTACCGGTTTATTGTACACCCCTGCAGGGTGAACCCGGCGCACAAATGTTGAAGAAGAGTGATCTTACGTGGCAGCGAAGAACCACATGGAGGAGGTGTATATAGGCCGGCCCGAGGGATTAGGCATGGCTCTCGTGTGCGCCATCTTTGCGGGATCGAGCGGCGGGGTGCATGAAGTGCAGAACCCCTTCGAGGCACAGGCGCGCCAGGCCGAATGCCACAGGGAAAGTCATGGCGGCCAGAAAACCGGTTGCGTAGCTTTCCATTCTTAGTCTCCTCCTCCAACCACGGCGGCGAGCTGTTCGCCGAAGATGCGGTCCAGTTCCGGGGTATGGGTATCGTAGAGTTCGACGGTGTCGCCCACGGCGATGCGGTCGAACAGCTCCTCGACATCGGCGTTGCGCAGCCGCACGCAGCCCAGCGAGGCGGGCTTGCCGACCGAGCCGGGATTATTGGTGCCGTGGATGCCGTAACCCTTGCGGCTGAGCCCGATCCAGCGGGTGCCCAGGGGATTGGCCTTGCCGGGCGGCACCACGCGCCCGCGCGGATACCAGGTGGGGTGGGGAATGCGGTGCACCACCTCGTAAACGCCCGCGGGCGTGGGGGTGGCGGACGCGCCGACGGCGGCCGGCCAGGTCTTGACCACGCTGCCGTTCTCCACCAACGCCACCATGCGGCTGGGAATGCTGACCACGATGCGCCGCGCCGGCTGGCTCTCCGCGCCGGCCAGGGCTTCAAAAGTGCCGGCGACCAGCAGCACCGCCAACCGTTCGAGCCGCATCAGATGGTGAGCCGGTATTCGCATCGTCGTCCTCCCGCAACAGGAGAAGGCACTCTGGGGACCAGGCCGCAAGTGATTGCGTATGAAGCGGTTTGCGCGATGCCGCCAGGAGCCGGGCGTGGGGCCCGGGACACGTTTGTGGGCCTACTTCACGATCCAGCCGTCGGCAAGGTGGATGATGCGGTTGCCGTAGGCGGCGTTGGCTTCCGAGTGGGTCACCTGGACGATGGTGGTCCCCTCCTGGTTGAGCTTGCGGAACAGTTCCATGATCTCCTTGCCCTGGCTGGAGTGGAGATTGCCGGTGGGCTCGTCGGCCAGGATGAGCTTGGGGCTGGCGATGATGGCGCGCGCCACGGCTACAAGCTGCTGCTGGCCCCCGGAGAGCTGGTTGGGATAGAGGTCGCGCTTGGCGACGATGTGAAACCGGTCGAGCGTGTCGCACACCATGGCGGCGCGCTCGGAAGACCTGATGTTCCGATAGGAGAGCGGAATTTCCAGGTTTTCATAGACCGTGAGGCTGTCGATGAGGTGATAACTTTGAAAGACAAAGCCAATGTAGCGCTTGTTCAGTTCCACGCGCTGCTTGGGCTTCATCCGGTGGACTTCGTGGCCCAGGAAACAGTACTCGCCCATCCAGGCGCCGTCGAGCATCCCCAGGATGCCGAGCAGGGTGGATTTGCCGGCGCCGGACGGTCCCATGATGGTGACGAACTCGCCCGGCCGGATGTCCAGATCGATGCGGCGCAGGACGTAGGTTCTGCCATAGCCTGCTTCGTAAAATTTCTCGACGTTCCGCAGCGTGATCATGAGCAGATGATTTATGGTACACCGAAGTCGGGAATAGAATTGCGCCGGCAAAAGGCGCCTGTAGGGGCCCCAAACGTCGAGTGCAGCAGCATCGGAATAGCAACTAAATCCGGCGCTTTCCTTGAAAAAGTGTGATTTGTTACATTACAATCGCAGGCGAGCGCCATTTCAGGAGAAATCAGAATGGGTAGGGTGTGCATCTCCGCGGTTCTGAGTGCTGTCTGTGCCTCCCTCGTCCTTGGGCAGACCAGTCGTGGTACGGTGACGGGCATTGTCACCGATGCGCAAGCGGGCGTCATCCAGCACGCCGAGATCGAGCTAACGGGCATTCAGACGGGTGTGAAGCGGAGCACCACTACCAACCAGGCGGGGCTATACCGCTTCGACGCCGTGGACCCGGGGGAATACACCTTGTCGGTGGCGGCGGAGGGCTTCCGGACGCTGGTGCTGCGCGGCATACCGGTGGCGGGGGGGCAGGTGACGTCGCGCGACGCGCGGCTGCAGATCGGCGAGGCGCTCGCGGTGCTGGAGGTTTCCGCCGAAGCGCAGGCGGTACTGCAGGTGGAAGCGCCTGTGCGCGGCGGCAGCATCAACTCCGCTGCTCTGAGCCAATTGCCCATGGCCAGCCGCGATGTGGCGGAGTTCGCCCTCACCCTGCCGGGCGTGTCGACCAACCGCTTCGGATGGGGGATGTCCACCTTCGTGGTGAACGGCGCGCGCGCACGGGCCAACAACTTCATGCTGGACGGCACCGATAACAACGACACTTCGGTAGCCGGCCAACTGGTGGAGCTGATCCATCCGGACGCGGTGGCGGAGGTATCGGTGCAGACCTCCAACTTCGACGCCGAGTTCGGCCGGGCGGCTGGCGCGGTGGTCAACACCATCACCCGCTCCGGCACCAACAACCTGCACGGCAGCCTGCAGTACATCCTGGACGTTACCAACGACGAGGCGATTACCAACACGCAATCGCTGAACGAGGAGATCCGCAAGCGCGGCAAACCCTTTCCCGGTACCGAGCAGTGGTACGGCTTTGCGGTGGGAGGGCCTGTCAAAAAAGAGCGCACGTTCTTCTTCGGCTCCTTCATCGACCGGCGCAGGCGTTCGCAGAACACGAATAATTTCGTGGTCCCGACGGCCGCGGGACGCGCCACCCTGAACGCCATCTTCCCCAAAGGCGCCAGCAAGAACGTGGATCTCTACAACGAGGTGATCGGTTCCATTACCGCCGACTCCCAGCCGTTCCTGGTGGAGATGGGGGACGGGCGTCCGCCGGTCGAGTTCGGGACATCCATCGTGCCCTACTCGTTCAAGCAGTTGACGCGCCAGTACATGGTGCGGATCGATCACCAGATCAGCGAGCACGACCAGTTGTCCGGGCGGTTTCTCGCGACCGATACGGGCTACCCGATCGGGGGCAACTTTCCCGGCTTCGAGACCAGCTACACCTATCCCTACTACAACGTGGCGGTGACGGAAACCCACACGTTTTCCGCGGCTACGACGAACGAGTTCCGGCCGTCGTTCAACCGGGCGAACATGGATTACCCGCTGGACCCGGCCAACCCGCTGGGCAAGACCATGGCCCGCTACACCATCGGCGGCGGCATCACCTCCATCGGAGTGGCGAACACGTTTCCGCAGGGGCGGCTGACCAACAACTACTCCCTCCAGGACACCGTGTCGCACGTGCGCGGGAGCCACAGCCTGCGTTTCGGAATGAGTGTGAACCAGCAGCGCTCGCGGCAACTGGCGCCCGGGCGGGAGCGCGGTGAAGCGGTCTTCGGCAGCGCCCCGGGGTACTCGAACTTCGCCAACTTCGCCGACGATTTCGGCGGGCACGGCGGCGCCGTATCCCGCGATTTCGGGGGCTTGTCCTATTACCCGGATTTTACCCGCCAGTCGTACTTCGCGCAGGACCGGTGGCGCGCCACGCGGGACCTGACCCTGACCCTGGGGGTCCGCTACGAATACTTCGGCACCCCCATGAACTCGGTTCCGACGCCCGCCTGGTCGGGGCTGTTCACCATCGATCCGGTGACGCTGGACGGTCCCTACCGCCTGCCCAACAAAGTGCGGGCGGATAAGAACAACTGGGCGCCGGCGGTGGGAATCGCGTGGTCGCCCTCCACCGGCGAGGGCCTCGTCGGCAGGCTGCTGGGCAACAAGCGGGGCGTGGTGCGGGCGGGGTACATGATCGGCTACGACTCCTTCTTCAACAACATCACCTCGAACGCCAAGGCCACCACCCCGAACATTCTCTCCACTACCCGGCCCAGTTCAGCGGCGGACGGCGAGCGCGGTATTGCGAACTGGTCCGGGCACCTGCCCACCCAGGCGCGGGAACCTTCACCGCTGGATGGCCAGACCCTGGTGCCCGGGGACATGGTGAACCCCTACCTGCAACGGTGGTCGGTGGGGATGCAGCGGGAGCTGCCCGCCAACCTGCTGCTGGACATCTCCTACGTGGGCAGCAAGGGCACCCGGCTGTACGTCAACGAGGATCTGAACCCCGTTGTGCCGGAGAACATGCGGGTGGTACCCTCGCGGTGGGCCAGTTGGAGCGAAATTCCCGCGGCCTACAGGAGCACGCGCTTCGATCCCCTGCAAGGCTCGCGGCTGACCCGCACCAACGGCGGCGATTCCAACTACCACGCGCTGCAGATCGAGGCCGACCGGCGCTTCTCCCGGGGACTGCACTTCAAGGCCAGCTACACCTGGAGCAAGCTGATCGACAACGCCAGCGAGGTTTTCGGGCAGGCCAGTACCAACTCGCCCCAGAACACCATGCTGCCCTCGATGTTCGGCGGCTTGAGAATCGACCGCGCCGTCTCCATGTTCGACCGGACGCACAGGGCGGTCTTCAGCTATCTCTACCAGTTGCCGTTCTTCGCCTCGCAGCGGGGAGTGCTGGGGCGCGTGCTGGGAGGCTGGCAGATCTCCGGCATCACGACCTTCGAATCCGGGGTGCCGCTGAACATCTACAACGGCTACGATGCGGACGGCATCGGCGGCAACTACGACCGCCCGATCTACAATCCCAACGGCAGGCCGGGCGTGCGGGCGCAATACAACGCCAACAGCTCCACCGGATACGTCAACCCGGATGCGGGCAACGCGCCCATCGATCCGGCGACCGCCATGTACATCGGGCTGCCGCCGAATGCAGGCAAAGATCCGCTGCCGACCGGGAACCTGGGCCGCAACACGCGGCGGGTGCCCGGCATTAACAACTTCGACATGAGCTTCCAGAAGTCCGTGCGGGTCACCGAACGGTACTCGACGCGGTTCCGCGCCGAGTTCTTCAACATCTGGAACCATCCGCAGTTCGGCTACCCCAGCGTGAGCCCGTTCGCCCCAGCACCCGGCGCCATAGCGGCCCATGTGGGCACCTCGCCGGCGGGCCGCTTCCTCGATCCTCGCTTCATGGACGGCGGCGGGCGCGTAGTCCGCTATGAACTGAAAATCGTATTCTGAGGAGACGTGCAAACCCGGGCGTGGATTCTCGCTCTTGCCACCGCGGCCGTCGTTACGGCCGCCGGCGAGGAGTGGCGCGGGCAGGGTGTTCTACACCTGGATCGATCGCCCTACGCGAAACTCCACCCGGTGCCGGTGGGCGCCGTGCGGTGGGGTGAAGGCTTCTGGAGCGAACGCCGCGCCGTGAACGCCGGCAAGAGCATTCCCGTGCTGCTGGAACTGCTGGAGGAGCACGGGGTGGTGGACAATTTCCGCCGCCTGTCGGGCCGCAAACAGGTGGCACGGCGCGGCCCGCTGTATACGGATTCGGATCTCTACAAGTGGATGGAGGCGGCCGCCTTCGTGCTGCAATCCGAAGAGCGGCCCGAACTGCTCGCCCGCCTCAACGCCATGGTGGACGAGGTGCTGGCGGCGCAGGAGCCGGAAGGATACCTGAACACCTACTACACCGGCGAGCGCCGGAAGCTGCGCTTCCAGGAGATGCAGCGCGGCCACGAGCTGTACTGTCTGGGGCACCTGCTCCAGGCGGGCATCGCGCTCTACCGGGCCAACGGCGACCGGCGGCTGCTCGAGGGCGGCATCCGGTTCGTGGAGTACCTGCTGGCGGGGTTCGGTCCCGGCAAACGGCCGCTGCTTACGGGGCATCCCGAACTGGAGCTGGCGCTGGTGGAACTCTACCGCATCACGCGCCGCCCCGAGCACCTCAACCTGGCGCGCTACCTGCTGGAGGGCGACGAACGGCTGAAGCTGCAAGAGTCCGAGATGCGCTACATGTTCAGCGGCAAGCCGTTTCTTTCGCGGACCCGGATGGAGGGCCACGCCGTCAGGGCCCTGTACGCGCTGAGCGGCGCCGCCGATTACTACCTGGAATCCGGCGGCGCGGCCTACCGGAAGACCCTGCTGGCGCTGTGGGACGACATGGCGCAGCGGAAGCTGTACATCACCGGAGGCGCCGGCGCGCGCGCGCAGGGGGAGGCCTTCGGCGAAGCGTACGAACTGCCGAACGCGCAAGCCTACACGGAAAGCTGCGCGGCCATAGCCAACCTGATGTGGAACTGGCGCCTGCTGGCGGCCACCGGGGAAGCGCGCTTCGCGGACGTGATGGAGCGGGCGCTGTACAACGGCATCAACTCGGGAATGTCGCTCGACGGCACGCTGTACTGCTACCGCAACCCGCTGGAATCCGACCGGGAGCGTATCCGCAACCCGTGGTACAACACCACCTGCTGCCCGCCGAACCTCCAGCGCACCCTGGCCTCGCTGCCGGGCTATCTCTACTCGACCAGCCGCGAGGGGGTGTGGGTGCACCTGTATCACGATTCACTGCTGAGATGGCGGCTGGAAGACGGGACGCCGCTCGAATTGGCCCAGCGGACGCGGTATCCGTGGTCTGGGAGGGTGGAGATCGAGCCGGCGCCGGAGCGGCCGCGCAGGTTCACGCTGTTCCTGCGGGTACCCGGGTGGTCGCGCAAGGCCACGGTAGCGGTGAACGGGGAGGCGGCGCAGGCGGTGCGCCCCGGGGAGTACGCCGCGCTCAGGCGGGAATGGAAGCGCGGCGACCGCGTGCGGCTCGAACTGGACCTGGCGCCGCGCTTCACGGCGGCCAATCCGCGGGTGGCCGAGAATTACGGCAAGGTGGCGGTGGAGCGCGGGCCGCTGGTCTATTGCCTGGAAGAGCAGGACCAGCCGGCGGGCGTTTCGGTCTTCGACGTGGCGCTGCCGGGCGGCGCGCCGCGCTTCCGCGCGGAGGAGCGGCGCGAGTTTCACGGCATTACGGTGCTGAAGCACGACGGCTTCGCCTGGACGCCGGGCCTCGAGAGCGAGCCGCTCTACGGCCCCGCGGGCGAAGCCGCCGCGCGCGGGAGGCGGACCGTGGAGTTGACCTTCATCCCCTACTACGCGTGGGCCAATCGCGGGCCCTCCCGAATGCGGGTCTGGATTCCGGTCGTCTCCGCGCGGCAATAACGCGGGCGTGAGGGGCGAAGGTGCGGGTTCCGCCCTGCCGCGCCGGCGTCAGATGTAAGCGATGACGTCGATTTCCACCAGCGAATTGCCGGGAATGCCGCCCGCAGCGGCAATGGTCGTGCGGACGGGAGGCTCGCTGCCGAAGCGGCCGCGGAAGACCTCGTTCATGGCCTGGTAGTCCTTCAAGTCATTCAGGTAGACATTGCACTTGAGTACCTTGTCCATGGAGGATCCCGCGTTCTCCAACTCGGTCTGGATCTCGTCGAGAACGTGTTTCGTGTGCGCCCGGATGTCGCCTTCGAAGTGGGCGCCCTTGCCGGCGATGAAAAGCAGGTTGCCGTAGGAGACGGCAGAGGAGAACAGGGGCGTGCCCTTGGGTCTCCGCTGGCCGCGGTAGTGGACCTTCTTCACCGGTCCGGATTGCGCGTGGGCGGCGCCGGCGCCAGCGGCGGCGGCGGCACCGGCCTTGAGAAAAGCTCTGCGATCGCTGTTCTTCATGTATCCTCCAGTCACAAGCGTTGCGCAAAAAAATGCGGCGCCGGAAATTCAGAGGCAAGTATAACTTAGCCGGAAAGGCGGCGCGCGGCGGGAGGCGGCGCGGCGCGGCCCCGCGGATACACTGAAGCCAGCCGGATCCACAAGGCGGGCGCCCTGCGGATCCGCACTTCACACACACCCAGATGGAGGCACGATGATGGTCCATAGAGCGCGGCGGTTTGCGGAGCGGATCGCCGCAGGATTGGGGATTGCCGCGGGACTGGCCGCCGCACCGACCCTGACGACGATCGAGGACGTCCTGTACAAGGCCGACGGGACGCGTTTCAACGGCACGGCGGCCATTAGTTGGCAGAACTTCGAAACCGCGGATGGATCCGTGATCACGATGCACACCCTGACGGTGAAGATCGTGGACGGGCAACTGCGGGTGCGGCTGGTGCCCAACGCGGGCTTGACGCCCCCGGTCTACTACACCGTGAAATATTCGAGCGACGGGCGGATTCAGTTCGAGGAGACCTGGGCGGTGCCGGCCAGCACGCGCCCGGTGCGATTGCGGGAGGTCCGCAGGGTAGCGATGGCGCCGATCGAGGAGGGCGCGCTGCCGCTCGACCAGAGCCAGGTGCTGGGGTTGACCGAAGACCTGGCGGCGCGTCCGGTGCGCGGGCCGGGATTCACCCCGGGCCGGGCGGCGGTGATCGGTTCTACCGGGGCGCTGGAAGCGGCCATGGGCGATCCGTCCGACTGCGTTCGGGTGGACGGCACGGCGGGCCCGTGCGGCGCCGGCGGGGCCGGGGTCTACGGATTTACGGACAACGAGGCGCCTGCGGGCGTCGTGGACGGGGCCAATACCGCCTTCGCCCTGCTCTCGCCGCCCAACCCGCCGGTGAGCCTGACGCTCTACCGCAACGGGCTGCTGCAGAAGATGGGGCAGGACTACGTGTTGAGCGATCGGACCATCACGTTTCTGGCCGGCGCCGTGCCGCAGCCGGGAGATACGCTGCTGGCCTCCTACCGGAGGTTCAGCCCGGGGAGTTCGGCGGGACCGGAGGTGCTGTGCTCCGGGGCGGGGCTGAGCACCACGGCGAACGAGCCGACGGTCTTGGGCACCTGCACGGTGGAAGCCGAGACGCTGCGCCCCGGCGATCGTGTGGAAGTGCATTTCCACTATGCCCACGCGGGCGACGCGGCGGGGTTCAACTTCGAAGCGCGCTGGGGCGAGACGGTGATGGTGTCGCGCACCGCGGAAGCCGACGAGCCGCTGGTGACGGGCCGCGCCGACGCCGCGGTGGCCGAGGACGGCACGCAGGTGAGCGTGCAGACCTGGGGCGTCAAGCTGCCGCTGGCGGCGGGCATGGCGGCGGCGCCGGAGTCGATTTCCGCGCCGGTGACCATCGAGTTTCGAGGGCACCTGTCGGGTGGGGACGGCGATGCTCTGAAGCTGCAACAGTACTCGGTGGTGCGCTACCCGGCAACGATGTAGGGCTGAGGGTCGATTCGGAGTTGAGGGCCGGCGGCGGAAAGCTGCCGGCTACAGCTTGAACAGCTCGCGGAGGCGCTTGGTCTGGACGCGGCTGACGGGGATCTCGGTACGGCGGCGGTCGTCCATGCGGAGCTGGTAGCTGGACTTGAACCAGGGCACCACTTCCTTGATGCGGTTGATGTTGACCAGGTAGGAACGGTGCACGCGCCAGAAGGTGTCGCGGTCGAGGCTGGCCTGGAGATCCTCGATGGTGCGGTAGTTGGAGTGGCCCTCGATGTTGGTGGCGACCAGGGTGATAAGGCCGTTGCCGATGGTGGCGTAGACGACGTCGTTGGCGTCCACGATGAAATTGCGGTTGTGGGCGCGGACCAGCAGCTTGGTACGGGGCGGCGAGAGACGGGGCGCGGGTTCGGGGGCCGCCGCGCGGGCCTTGTCCTGGATGGCGCGGCGGGCACGCTCGATGGTCTCCCCCAGCCGCGTCTTATCCACGGGTTTCAGCAGGTAGTCCATGGCCTCCAGGCGAAAGGCCTCCACGGCGTACTGGTCGTAGGCGGTGACGAAGATGATGTGGGGCAGGGGGGCGTCCTGCTCGCGCAGCCGGCGCACCACGCCCATGCCGTCCAGACCGGGCATGTGGATATCGAGGAAGGCGAGATCGGGTTCGATCCTGCGAATGACCTCGACGGCCTCCAGACCATTGCGTGCAGTGGCGGCCACCTCGATCTCGGGAAAGTCCTTCAGGAGGAAAGCCAGCTCCTCGCAAGCCAGCGGCTCGTCGTCCACGATGACAGTCGTCAGCGTTGCCGTCGCACGCTCGCGCATGGAGTTGCTATTATAGCATTTCGATCCGCTAACCGCGGGGCAGGATTGCCCACAGGGAATCGGCCGTCGCGCTCGCGGAGATCCGCTAGCTGCGGGCAGACCTCAGCCAGTGAGAGCGGAGAGCGCGATGACGTGCCTGCGGGAAACTGCGCGCGTTCGGAAAGCGTGGCGCCTGCGCACGGCAATCGGCTGCCGCGTTGTGGAGATCCAAAGGAGAGCCGTACTTGCCCACCAATAAAGAAAACGTCCAGATCGCGCCCCCTAAAGGAAAACTCGGAGTCATGATCCCGGGAATGGGCGCGGTGACAACCACCTTCTTCGCCGGCGTGGAGGCGGTTAAGAAGGGGGTCGCGCAGCCGATCGGGTCGCTGACGGAACTGGGGACCATCCGACTTGGCAAGCGCACTGAAGGGCGCAGCCCGAAAATCCGCGATTTCGTGCCCCTGGCCGGGTTAGACGATCTGGCATTCGCCGCCTGGGACATCTTCGAGGACGATGCCTACGAGGCCGCGGTGAAAGCCGGGGTGCTGGAAAGGAGCCTGCTCGACCAGTTCAAGGGCGAGCTGTCGGCCATCCGGCCGCTGCCGGCGGTCTTCTATCCCGAATATGTCAAGCGGCTGAACGGGCCGAACGTGAAGCCGGCGGGGTCCAAGATGGACCACGCGGAGATGGTGATGGAGGACATCCGGAAGTTCCGCGAGAGCAGCGGGGCTGAACGGCTGGTGATGCTCTGGTGCGGATCGACCGAGGTACACCACCAAGCCTGCGAGGTACACCAGTCGCTGGAGGCCTTCGAGTGCGGGCTGACGAAGAACGATCCGGCCATTGCGGCCAGCCAGATTTATGCGTACGCGGCGCTGAAATCGGGCGTACCCTACGCCAACGGCGCGCCGCACCTGACCACCGACTGCCCGGCCTTCGCCGAGCTGGCCCGGGAGCGGCAGGTGCCCTACTGCGGGAAGGATTTCAAGACCGGGCAGACGTTTCTGAAGACGCTGATTGCGCCCGGGCTGAAGTCGCGGCTGCTGGGGCTGAACGGCTGGTTCTCGACCAACATCCTGGGTAACCGTGATGGCGAAGTGCTGGACGAGCCGGGCTCGTTCAAGTCCAAGGAAGTCACCAAGCTCTCGCCGCTCGAGCAGATCCTGCAGCCGGATCTGTATCCGGAGCTGTACAAGGGCTTCTACCACAAGGTCCGGATCAACTACTACCCGCCGCGTGGCGATGCCAAGGAAGGCTGGGACAACATCGATATTTTCGGGTGGCTGGGTTACCCGATGCAGATCAAGATCGACTTTCTGTGCCGGGACTCGATTCTGGCGGCGCCTCTGGTGTTGGACCTGGTGATGTTCATGGACCTGGCGCAGCGAGCCGGGATGCGCGGGGTGCAGGAGTGGCTGTCGTTCTACTTCAAGGCGCCCATGACCGCGCCGGGCTTGTATCCGGAGCACGACATCTTCATCCAGTTGATGAAGCTCAAGAACACCCTGCGATGGATGCGGGGCGAGGATCTGATCACGCACCTGGGGCTTGAATACTACGATTAGGAGGAATCGGGGAGCCGGAAGCGTGGTGCCGGACGGCGGACCGCGCCGGGACGCGCGATTCCGGCTCCCGATCTCCGGCATGCACGACTGGACATGAGGGTTCTTGTAATCGGCGGTACGTTGTTCATCGGCCGGTACCTGGTGCAGGCGTTGGTCAAAGCGGGTCATGACGTCACGGTGCTGCACCGCAAGCCGAAACACGACCTGGGGCGCCGCGTAAGCAATATCACGGCGGACCGCAACGATGGAGAGGCGATGCGGGCGGCGCTGTCGGGCTACCGGTTCGAAGCGGTCTACGATAACGCATACGACTGGGAGCGGGGGACCACGGCGGCGCAGGTGGAAGCCACCGTGCAGGCCTGCGGCGACAGGCTGTCGCGTTACCTGTTCATGTCGAGCGTAGCGGCCTACGGGGACGGGTTGAACCACTACGAAAGCGACCCCCTGGCGCCGGGCAACCACCCCGATCCGTACGTGCGGAACAAAGCCACAGCGGAACGCATGCTGCTGCGGCTCTACCAGAACTCAGGATTCCCGGTGGTGACCTTCCGGCCGCCCTTCGTCTACGGACCGGGGAACCCGTTCTATCGGGAGGCCTTCTTCTGGGACCGCATGCGGGCCGGGCGGCCTATCATCATCCCCGGAGACGGCCACCGGCTGATGCAGTTCGTCTACGTGCACGACCTGGTGAAGGCCATGGTGGAGGCGCTGACCCATCCGGCGGCGGTGGGGGAGGCATTCAACGTGGGCAATCCGCGGCCGGTGTCGCAGATGGAACTGGTGACGCTGCTGGCGCAGACCGCGGGAGTCGAACCGACGCTGGTGCGGGTGCCCCGAGATCTGATCTACCAGGCCGGAGGCGACCCCATGGGCAACCCGGCCTACTTCGGGGTGTACTACGACGTGCCCGCCATCACCGAGAACGTCACCAAGGTGACGCGCGTTCTCAAGGTGAAGCCCACCCCGTTTGAAACAGGCCTGAAGGAGACCTACCGGCGGTACTTGCGGGAGCGGCGCGCGCCGGCGGATTTCCGTTTCGAAGACCGGCTGCTGGAGATGGCGCAAGGGTCCGCCAGGATGGACGCGGGACAGCAAACGCCGGCCACGCGCGGCTGAGCCGGCCGGAGATTAGCTGCGGCCCTGTGGCCCGGCCCGCAGGGCGCCTTCTTTTCCGGCATCCAACACCTCCCGCACCTTGCGGGCGATCACGTCGGGGGCGAAGGGCTTCTGCACCAAAGTGGTGTCGGATCCCAGGTCGCCGTGATAGGCGATGACGTCGTCGGTGTAGCCGGACATGAAGACCACCCGCACCCCGGGATAGAGTTCCTGGATGCGGTTGGCGAGTTCGCGGCCGCCCATCAGGGGCATGATCATATCGGTGAGGAGCAGTTGGATGGCGCCACCCTCGCGCTCGGCGATGCGCAGGGCCTCGTGGCCGTCGGCGGCCTCCAGCACGCGGTAGCCGCGGGAGCGGAGGATATCGCGCGTCAGGCGGCGCACGCCAACCTCGTCTTCCACCAGGAGGATGGTCTCGCTGCCGCTGGAGGCGGCTTCGGGAGCGGCTTCGGCGGCTTCGTCGACACCTTCGCCGGGGGCGGCGGGGAAGTAGATGTGGAAGCTGGTGCCTGCTCCGGGCTGGCTTGCGACGACGATATCGCCTCCGTGCTGCTTGACGATGCCGTAGACTGTGGATAGTCCCAGCCCGGTGCCCTTTCCCCTTCCCTTGGTAGTGAAGAACGGCTCGAAGATGCGGGACTTGGTGTGTGGGTCCATGCCGACGCCGGAGTCGATGACCGAGAGGCGGACATGCGGGGTGGGGGGAGCTTCGAGAGCCTCGGGGCGGCGGAAGCCGGCGTTGGCGGTTTCAATGGTGAGGGTCCCGCCGTCGGGCATGGCATCGCGGGCGTTGATGGCCAGGTTCATGAGAATCTGTTCGATCTGGCCGGAATCTGCCTTGATGCGATTGAGCCGCGAATCCAGGTGGGTGCGCAACTCGATGTGCTCGCCGATAACACGCCGGAGCATCTTTTCCAGGTTCGAAACGACGTGGTTGAGCTCGAGCAGGCGAGGCTGGACCACCTGGCGGCGGCTGAAGGCCAGCAACTGGCTGGTGAGGACGGCGGCGCGGTCGGCGGCGTTCAAAATGAGTTCCATGCTGCCGCGGGCGCGGTCGCCGGGAGGGAGCTGGTCGAGAATCATGCGTCCGTAGCCGCCGATGATGGTGAGGAGATTGTTGAAATCGTGGGCCACACCTCCGGCGAGGCGGCCGATGGCGTCCATCTTCTGCGACTGGCGAAGTTGCTCCTCGAGCAGCCTGCGCTCGGTGACGTCCACCGCGATGGCGCCGACATAGAGCGGCAGGCCGGAGCTTTCGGGCACCGGAAATCGATAGAACAGCCACTGCCGGGGGGCGCCTTCGGCGCCGGGAATCGCCACGGTGGCTTCCAGCGGTTTGCCGGTCTCCAGCACCTGCCTGTCCTGGGCGGCGAAGGTGGCGGCCAGTTCGGGAGGCCAGATCTCGCGATCCGCGTGGCCGAGTATGGAGCGGGGGTCGATCCCCACCAGCGCTTCGGCAGCGGGACTGAAGTAAACGTAGCGGCCCGAGGTGTCCTTGATGTAGGCCACCGCAGGGAGGTGGTCCATGAAGGCGGTGAAGCGCGCCTCGCTGCGGTCACGTTCGGCTTCGGCGTCTCTGCGCTCGAGGAACTGGCCCATCAGCACGCCGAGGTGGCCGGCGGTGCGGAGCAGTTCCTCGTCGCGGGGATGGGGGAAGCGGCTGAAAAAGGCGACCACCCCGAGGGCGTTGCCGCCAGACATGACGGGGAAGAACAGGGCGGTGCGCCAGGGCGAACCGTCGGGAGGGATGGGCCAGCCGAGGGCGCTTTCGAGCGGACCGTCCACCCACTCGGGGCTTCCGGATTCCCATACGCGGCCGGGGATGGCCTGGCCCGGGGCATACGAGGTGCCCGCCAGGCCGGGAGCTTCGTGGGCGGCCTGCGGCCAGCAGCCGATGAGGCGGAGGGCGCCGCGCTCGCGGTCCACGCTCCACCAGGCGCCCAAGTGCCAGTCGAGCCGGGCGCCAATGGCCTCGAGCAGGCGCGGCACCGCAATTTCCACCGTGGGGGATTCGGCCAGCACGCGGGAGACGGCGTATTGCACCGAAAGGCGCTGCTCGGCGCGGCGGCGCTCGGCGATTTCACGACGCAGGGCATCGTTGACGCGGGCCAGTTCGAGCGTGCGGGCCCGCACCCGGACATCCAGCTCTTCGTGGGCCTGACGCAGATCATCCTGAACCCGCTGCTGCTCGGAGACGTCCATCAGTGCGGAGCGCAGGCCGGTGATGCGGCCGGCGCCGTCGCGGATGAGGTCCTCGTGAATTTCCAGGGTCAGGTTCTCGCCGTCGCGCCGGACAAACGTGCGGCGAAACGGCGCCAGCGGCAGTTCTTCGGCGAGCTTACGGCGCACGGCATCGCGGCTGGCCTCCCGCTCGGCGGGCGCCACGAACTCCGAAACATCCCGCCCGATCAACTCCTCCGGCTCAAAACCCAACAGCTCGCATTCGGCGCGGTTCACGCGGCGCAGGATGCCGTCCCGATCGATCTCGTGCATGGGGATGGGAGCGTTGTCGAAAACCGCGTTCTTGGTGAACGGGGCGGCGGGCGGAGGCGGCTGTTTGCGGGTTTCCTTGCGTGCTCCGCGCAACACTCTTGGCTTCCTGGGCGGGGTTTTGGCCATGCTTACTCCCGAAATCGGCATTCGGCTCGAAACACGCGCCGCGCCGGGAGCAGCCGAATGGCTTGGGTACTGTGGGGTGCCGGCACGCGTTTCGTCGTAGCTGTTGTGCATCATAGCACGCGGCGGGAACCCGCAAAGAATGCCACAAAGAGTGAAACAGCGGCCCGGATGTGCCGCTGTGGCACGCTTGACGCTGTGGAAATCCGGGCCTTACAATGATTAGGCAGCGAAGCTCTGCCCAGGGAGCGTGAATCGTATGAGCCCAGCACGCCTTTGCATTTCCATCACAATCGGGTGTCTGATGTTTGCCGGCGTCGCGGCCGCGCAAAACCGAAAGGCCTCCACGACGACACGGGAATCCAGGGCCCAGTCGCTGTCGGAACGACAGAAGCGCAGGCAGGAAGAGAGGCTCCGCAGGGAGCTGGAGACCCCCTACCGCCGCTGGCTCAATGAGGACGTGACGTATATCATCACGGACGAGGAGCGGGCGGCCTTCAAGCGGTTGCAGACCGACGAAGAACGGGAGCAGTTCATCGAGAGTTTCTGGATGCGCCGGGATCCCACTCCGGATACCGCGGAGAACGAGTTCAAGGAAGAGCACTACCGGCGCATCGCGTACGCCAACGAGCGCTTCGCCTCAGGTTTCCCGGGCTGGAAGTCGGATCGCGGGCGAATCTACATCACGTTCGGACCGGCCGACGAAGTGGAATCGCACCCTTCGGGCGGCAGCTACGAGCGGCCGCCGGAGGAGGGCGGCGGGACCACCTCGACTTACCCGTTCGAGAAGTGGCGCTACCGCTGGATCGAAGGCATCGGCACGGACATCATCATCGAGTTCGTGGATCCGACCATGACCGGTGAATACCGGATGACCATGGATCCGTCCGAAAAGGACGCCCTGCTCCACGTGCCCGGCGCGGGCCTGACCCTGCTCGAGCAGATGGGCCTGGCGGATAAGGCGGACCGCTTCAACCGTACCGACGGTACGCGGTTGGGCGAGGCCTTCGGCGGCACTCCCATGCGGATGAACCAGTTCGAGCGCCTGGAACAGTACGCCAAGCTGCAGAAACCGCCGGTGGTCAAGTTCAAGGACCTGGAAGCGGCGGTGAACTCCAGGATCACCTTCAACATCCTGCCCATGCAGGTGCGGGCGGACTTTTTCCCGGTGACCGAGTCCTCGGTCCTGACGAATATCACCCTGCAGTTCGAAAACAAGGACCTGAACTTCCAGTCCAAGGACGGGGTGCAGAAGGCCATCGTAAATATCTATGGCCGCATCACCACCATGTCGCGGCGGCCGGTGAACGTTTTCGAGGACACCGTGACGGTGGACAGCCCGGCGGAACTGCTGGAGGCCATGAGCAAGCGCTCGTCGATCTACCAGAAGTCCATTCCGCTGGCGCCCGGCATGTATCGTCTGAACGTGGTGGCCAAGGACGTGGTGGGTGGGAACATGAACAACTACGAACTGGCCCTGAGCGTACCGCGGCTGGACGAAGAGAAGCTGAGCTCCAGCAGCCTGGTGCTGGCGGACATGATCGAGGACGTACCGACGCGCAGCATCGGGACGGGGCAGTTCGTGATCGGCACTTCCAAGGTAAGGCCCCGGGTCACCGACGTCTTCAAGCGCGAAGAGAAGTTGGGCATCTACTTGAAGCTCTATAACTTCGGCCCTGATGAGACAACCCAAAAGCCGAAGGGGCAGATCGAATACGAGCTGGTCAGGAACGGCACCAACGAGAAGATCTTCGAGTTTTCCGAGGATATCCTGTCGCTGCCCAATGCCTCGGCATCGCAGGTAACGGTTCGAAAATTGCTACCGTTAAACAGTCTGACCCCGGGGCAATACACCCTGAAGCTGAAGGTGACGGACAAAATCCGCAACCAGACGTTGACCCCGACGGCAGAATTTACGGTAACCTGATATAAGCGGGAAACGACCCCCCGCGGGGGAGCAACGCGGATGATCAGCCGGAAGCTCCACGGACGAGTCGCTGTGACGCTGCTGGCGGCGGTGTGCCTGACGGCGCCCCGTGCCGCCGAGGCGATTTCCCCCGCCCGGTTGTCCGGTTCGATTTCAGGACTGGTGACCGACAGCGGCGGCGTGCCGCAGATGGGCGCCACCGTGCTGCTGTACAACAAGCAGGAGCGCCTGCACGAAAAGGTGCTCAGCGACGAGCGGGGTTATTTCCTGTTCTCCGGCCTCATGCCGGACGTCTACTCCATCCGCATCACGCTGGCAAGCTTCGTCCCGGCCGTCAAGAGCAACATCCTGGTGCAGCCGGGGATGCGCAGCATGCTCAACGTGAGCCTGGCCAACCTGTTCAGCTCCATTCAACTGGTGTATCCTTTGCCCGGCCAGCGGGCGCCCATGAGCGACGACTGGAAATGGGTCCTGCGGACGGCCACGGAGACGCGGCCGGTTTTGCGGATGCTTCCGGGCATGGACCAGAGCCCGCGGCGGCAGACGGCCAGCGCGTTTTCAGATACCCGCGGCATGTTGCGGGTATCGGCGGGCGAAGCCGACCTGGCCTCGGCCCTGGGGGTGGAAGGGGACCTGGGCACGGCGTTCGCGTTGGCCACGTCGCTTTCCCGGAACAATGAGCTGCAGGTGGCGGGGAAGGTCGGGTACGGCACGCATTCCGGCATGCCGTCGGCGGCCTTCCGGACCAGTCTCACGCGCAACACGCCTCTGGGAAACCCCGAGGTGGCGATCACGATGCGCCAGTTGTATCTGCCGGGCCGGCTAGGCACCGCGGATGCTTCGCTGCCGCCGCTGCGCAGCATGTCCGTGGATTACGACGACCGCACGCAGCTCTCCGACAACGTCTGGCTGCGCTACGGATTTTCGCTCGACTCGGTATCGTTCCTGGACCGGCTGAACTATTTCAGCCCCTACGCGCGGCTGACCGCCGAGGTGGGCGACGGCGGCGTCGTCGAGCTTACCTATACGTCGGGCAACGCCCGCCCGGACCTGGCGGCATGGGGCCGTCCGGGAATGGAGTTGCACCACGATCTGCGCACCCTGGCGGTCTTCCCGCGGGTATCCCTGCGGGAGGGGCGCGCCCGGGTGCAGCGTGGCGAGAACTACGAAATCTCCTATTCGCGCGAATTCGGCTCCCGCAAGGTGCAGGTAACGGGGTACCGTGAGTCGGTGACCAATGCGGCGCTGACGATGGACGCCCCGCCGGACCTGTTCGCCACTTCGGGCGACATTCTGCCGGATCTCTTCTCGGGTAGCGTGGTATTCAACGCCGGCGACTACCAGACCCTGGGATACACGCTGGCGCTGACGCAGAACCTGGGGGACCACTTCAGCGCAACCCTGATCTACGGCTCGGTGGGCGCTCTGACGGCGGACCCCGGCGAGGTGGTGAGCGAAAATCCCGACGACCTGCGGGCCATGATCCGTGCGGGGCGGCGGCACGCCACGACGCTGCGGACCAGCGCCACGCTGCCGCGCTCGGGCACCCAGATCATCGCCAGCTATCAATGGGCGGACGCCCGGTCCGTGTCGCCGGGGCAGCTTTACTCGACCCAGAGCGTGCGGCCGCAGCCGGGCTTCAACGTCTACTTCCGGCAGCCGCTGCCGTGGTCGCTGCTGCCGTGGAGAGTGGAGCTGACCGGCGATCTCCGCAACCTGCTGGCGCAGGGCTACATGCCGTTGAACGTGGCCGGCGGCAGGCGGGTCTACCTGATGCAAACTCCCAGGGCCTTCCGCGGCGGCCTGAGCTTCATCTTTTAACGGCTTTCATTCGTAGCGCAGCGCTTCAATAGGATTGATGCGCGCGGCTTTCAGCGCCGGGTAGATTCCGAAGACCACCCCCACCAGCACCGATACCCCAAAGGCGATGGCCACCGAAGAGGAGGTGACGATGGTCTTCCACTCGGCCGTGTAGGCGATCAGGCGGGCGAGGAAGAAGCCGCAGCCGATGCCCGCCAGGCCCCCGCCCACAGAGATGAGCACCGACTCGGTGAGGAATTGCCGGAGGATGTCGGCGCGCCGGGCGCCGGTGGCCCGCCGGATGCCGATCTC
Source organism: Bryobacteraceae bacterium (assembly GCA_041685075.1). Classification (GTDB taxonomy): domain Bacteria; phylum Acidobacteriota; class Terriglobia; order Bryobacterales; family Bryobacteraceae; genus JAMCRM01. The sequence goes on along the minus strand of JAWLGN010000022.1, from coordinate 11,530 downwards.
GCGGGTCCGCTCCATCACGGTGGCCAGCACGATGTTCATGATCCCGATGCCGCCTACCAGCAGCGAGATGGCCGCGATCGCCACCATCACGTAGGTGAAGATGGTCTGGGTGCGCTTCTGTTGGGCCAGCAGCGCGGCAGGGATGGTGACGGTGAAATCCTGCACGCCGTGGTGCGTGGAGTTGAGAATCGCGATCACCACCTTGGCAACCTGCACGCTGTCGGCGTCGGGCTTGAGGCGCAGGTCGATGCCGTCGAGTTCGTCCTTCATGAAGCTGCTCTGGTCCCAGAAGCGGTACTGAAAAGTGTTGAAGGGGATGTAGACGATGTTGTTGACATCGTCGAGCTTGCCGCCGCCCGACTGGCCGCCGGCGCCGATCTGCTCCTGCAATACCCCGATCACCTTCAGCCACGTATCGTTGATCTTGATGAACTTGCCGGCCGCGGGGGCGTAGCCCAGCAGGTTGATCTTGGCGCTCTCCCCAAGCACGCAGACAGCCGCGCTCGACTCGTCGTGGTTTTGGTCGAAGAAGCTGCCTTCGGCGATGCGCAGGTTGTGGATGACGGCATAGGAGGGTCGCACGCCGTACATGGCGGGCACATCGCGCGCCGGCTTGGGGAGCACGCGCGCCGGGTGCAGGGTGCGGCGCACCGAGTGGGTTTCGAGTTCTTCGATGTTGGCCGCCAGGATGCGCTCGTCGCGCTCGGTGAGGCCGGGCGACGTGCGCCGCCGCTGCTGCAGTTCCTCGCGGCTGCTGGCAGGGCGCGACTCGATCAGGACGTTGCGCACCCCGAGCTGCTCGATGAAGCGCAGGGACTCCTCCCGGGCGCCCGCGCCGATGGCCAGCATCCCGATCACCGAGCCGACGCCGAAGACAATCCCCATGGCGGTGAGGATGGTGCGGGTTTTCTGGGCGCGCAGGTTGTCGAGCGCCTGGCGCACGTCGGAAAAGAGGCGGCGTGGAGAGGTCATTTGGGAATCGCCTTGGCCGCGCTGACCGGCGCGGCGGAGGTGGTCCGTTCGCCGGGGCTGGCGAGCGCCACCGTCTGGCCCTCCTCGAGCCCGGTCAGGACCACCTGGCTTTCGCTGCGGCGCACCAGGTTCACGTCGTGCGGCACGAAGCCCGAGGGCGCCTGGAGATAGACGAACTTGCGGCCGTCGCTTTCAAACAGCGCCTGCGAGGGCACCCACAGCGCGCCCTTCACCACCCCGGTGGTGATGACGATGCGGGCCGACATGCCGGGCCGCAGTTCCTCGGACGGATCATCGAGGGTGAGCTTGCAATCGAAGCGGCGCTCCCAGGGCGGGCCCGTCACGCCGCCGATGTTCTTCACCGAGCCGGTGAAGCGCCGGCCGGCTAGCGCGGGCACCGCGATGGATGCCTTCTGGCCCACAGCCAGGTGGCCCTGGTCTAACTCGCCAATGCGCGCCGTGACCTCCCAGTTCTTCAGATCCGGAATCTGGGCCACGGCCATGCCGGCGCGCACCGTGTCCCCCACCTGCAGGATGGGCAACTGCATGCCCCAATAAGCAAAGTTACCGCCGGTGTTCTGCTGCACGTTGACGTAGCCGGTGGACTTGGCTTTGAGGGTCATGCTCTCGATGTTGCGCTGCGCGGTTTCGGCCTGGGCGCGAGCCTTGTTGCGCGCGGCCTCCTGGATGGCGATGCCGGCCGCCGAAGTGGCCTTGCGGTTGGCCACGTCCTCGCGGATCTGCCGCAGCTTGTCGCGGGCGGCTTCGAGGGCCAGCAGGTTCTGTTTGGCGATGATGGCAGCCACCAGGGGATTGCGGCGGCACTCCAGCTCCGCCAGCTTCACTTCGGCCTCGGCCTGGAGGAGGGCATAACGGGTCTCCTCGGCTTCGGCATCGCTTTCTGCGCGCGCCTGGACGACCTTCTGCTCAGCTTCGGCCAGATCGGCCTCGGCCTCGCGCAGGCGGAACTCCTGCTCGGTGGTATCGAAGGCCACCACGGTTTCGCCGGCCTGCACCAGCTCGCCGGGAGCGCGGAGAAAGGTGATGGCCATATCGCTGCCGCCGGTCATGGGGGCGGCCAGCATTTCGGAGTTGCCGCCGTGCAGTTCGCCGCGGGCGGTCACCGTAATGGTGACGTCGCCGCGCCGCACCCGCGCCACCGGGACGGACTCCGTCGAAGTGCCGCCCGCGATGCGCTCGCCCCACTCCAGGCCGCCCCATGCCAGCAGCATGAGACACGGCGCCGCGGCGCAGGCGAAGAGGGTCGTTTTGCGCTTCATGGCAGGCGGTCCTTGGCTTCGGGCTCGCTGAGCGCCACCATCACGCCGGCGTCGATACCCTTCACGGCTACCTCGTCCGGGTTGCGCGCCAGCACCTCGACCGGCACCGCGCGATAGCCGCCGGACTCGGAAATCCACACCACCGGTTTCCCCCCACGCGTGAACAGCGCCCGGGCGGGAATGCTGATGGCGTCGGGCAGGCGTTGAATCACCACGTCCACGCTGCCGTTCATTCCCGGGCGCAGCCGCGGGTCCGGTTGCGCCAGTTGCGCGGTGGCCAGGAAGCTGCGGGTGGGAGGGAACTCGGTGAAGCTCTGGCTGGTAAGCGGCGAAATGGAGGCCACCCGCGCCGGCAGGCTCAGCTCCGGAAGAGAATCGATGCGCACGCGGGCATCCTGGCCGACGGCGATGCGGCCGCGGTCGATCTCCTCCACCTTGCCCTCCATTTCGAGCGTGGAAATATCGGGGATTTCGCCCAGCGCGGCGCCGGGCCACACCTGGTCCCCCACCTGAAACGGCTTGGCGTTCATCCATCCCTGAGAATAGTTGGGCAGATAGATGATGATGCCGTTCAGCGGAGCCTTCACCTCCATCTGGCTGATGCGGTACTTGGTGAGGTCCACTTCGGCCTGGGCCTTCTCGCGCTCGCTTTCGAACGAGGCGATCTTGGCTTTATCGGAGGCGGCGTGCAGTTCCCCTGTGGCCTCCTGCACGCGCAGGTTCTGTTCGGCCAGGCCGAGATCGATACGGCTGGTCTCGCCCTGGAGGCGGGAGACGATATCGGCTTTAGAGACCTCCAGGCGGGCGCGTTCGACGGCGTAGCGCTTGGCGGCGAGGTCGCGCTTATCCTGCTCGGCGGTGATGCGCGCCTGGGCGATGGCCTGTTCGAGGGCGGCCTCGGCCTGCTCGAGCGCCGCCTCTTTCTCCTGCAACTGCTGGCGCGCGCTGCTGGGGTCGAAGCGAACCACCGTTTCGCCCTGCTTTACGGTGCTGCCGGGCGGTGCCAGCCAGACGATGCGCAACTGGGGCACGTTCACCGGGGCGCTTATCTGCACGGAGCGGCGCGCGCGCAACTCCCCGCGGCAGCGCACGATCACCAGGAATTCGCCCTGCCGCGCCGGGGCCGCAGCCAGCTTGCCGGAGGCCTGCACGCGGCGCATGCGATAGAGGCCCGCGCCGCCCATTCCGAGCAGTATCAGCCCCGCAACGCCCGCCACACGGAGAAGCGCGCGCCGGCTGGGCGCCTTCATGACTTGCCGCCTTCCGGCGGGTAGATGACCACCGCCGCCGAGAGATCCGGCAGCAGGTGCGGGTTGCCGCGCTCCAGCCGGAAACGCGCGGCAAACGTCTTGATGGGGCTGCCCAGGGGAGAGGCGGCCGCGGGGCTGGCGGACTCGAATCGCGCCTGGAAGACCATGTTGGGGTAAGCGTCCAGGTAGACCTCGGCGCGCGCACCGGGTACCAGCACCGCGCCGTCGGGCTCCCCGACGCTGACCCGCACCTCCATCTCGGAGGGGTCGAAGATGCGCACCAGCGGCTGGCCGGGCCAAAGCTGGTCGCCCTCCTGGGCCTGCCCCATGGTGTTGTTGCGCCAGATGTTTTCGAGCACCGCCATGCCATCGAGCGGGGCCTTGATCTGGAGCATCTCGGCGTTGCGCAGGGCGCGCTCCAGGCTCACCTTCTGGCGGTCGCGCTGGAGTTCGAGGATGCGCAGCGCGGCGGCGGCCGCCTCATCGCGGAACCTGCCGGATTTTTCCAGGCTGGCCACTCGCTCCCGGGCATCGGCCAGCCGGACCTCTGCGGCCAGCCGCACGAGTTCGGCCAGCAGCGGCCCTTTGCGCAACTCGATCTCGGCCTTGGCGAGGTCGGCCCGAGCGGTGGCCAGGTCGGCGGCACGCTTGGCGGCCTCGGCGCGGTTCTGCGCGGCGCGCTGCGCCACCTGGTGGCTAAGGGCGTCGAACTTTGCCTGCGCCTCCCGGGCCTTGTCGAGCTGCTCGGTACGGTCGAATTCGGCGATGACGTCGCCGGTGCGGACTTGCGATCCATTCGGAACCAGCCGCGTGAGGGTCAAACGGCCGGACTGCTGTCCGGACATGCGCGGCACCTGCACGCCCAGAAAGCGAACCGGTTGGATGGTGCCGGTGGCGCGCACCCCTCGACGCTCCTGTTCCGGCTCGACCGGCCGCTCCGGAGGAGCGGCCAAGGTCACCGGCGGCGCGGGCCGGCCGCAGGCGGCCAACAGCACAGCCGCACCAAGAGTCGGCAGCCACGCACGCGGCGTCGATCTCCGCGGCAGCAGCATACTTGAAGTGCTCGCCTTCGAAAGCTTAGACGCCGCTAACCAGGAAATGTTCATACCCGGAAAAGAATTATTTCCGTCCGATGCGACTTCGGGATGGCTGCCGTACCGTCGCGGGAGCCGGGAGGGCCTGCCCTCAGGCCACCTGCAGCACCGCGGCGCCGCGGATAGCGTCGTATTTCAGCGCATTCAGCGCCCGGTTGGCCTCTTTCAACGAAAAAACCTCCACGGAGGTGCGGATGGGGATTTCGGCGGCCACCTTCAAGAAATCGTCGCCGTCCTGGCGGGTGTTGTTAGCCACGCTGCGGACCACGCGCTCGTGGTACAGCAGGCGGTAGTCGAGCTGCGGGATGGGGCTCATGTGAATGCCCCCCAGCGCCAGGGTACCGCCTTTATCGAGCGCCTCCAGCGCAGGCGGGACCAGTTCGCCCGCGGGGGCGAAAATGATGGAGCCGTCGAGCTTTACCGGCGGCGGCTGGCTGGCCGGACCGGTCCAGGCGGCGCCCATTTCGAGCGCCAGGCGGCGGTGGCGCTCGTCGCGCGTCACCGCGTAAACCTCGATATTCCAATGCCGCGCCACCTGTATGGCCACATGGGCGGCGGCGCCGAAGCCGTACATCCCCAACCGGCCGCCGGGGCGCACTCCCGCCAGCCGCAGCGCGCGGAACCCGATGATGCCGGCGCACAGCAGCGGGGCGGCATGCAGGTCCGGAAAGCCCTCCGGCAGGCGGTAGAGAAACTGCGGGTCGGCCAGGGCGTAACCGGCATAGCCGCCGTCTACGGTCCAGCCGGTGAATTCGGCGTTGTCGCAGAGGTTTTCGCGGCCGCTGCGGCAGTAGGGGCAGACGCCGCAGGTGTGGTGCAGCCACGCGATCCCCACCCGCTCACCGGGGCGGAATTCGCCGGCCGGCCGCTCCACAACTCCTACAATCTGGTGACCGGGGATGACCGGAGACTTGCGGGGAGCCAGTTCCCCTTCCACTACATGAAGATCCGTGCGGCAGACGGCGCAGGCCGTGACCCGCACCAGCACCTGGCCGGGAGCGGGCTCCGGCGCCGGCAGCTCGGCCAGTTCCAGCGGATTCGTCTCCACGGGCGCGGGCGCGCGCAGGATACAGGCTTGCATAGGGCGGCAGGGCCGAACCCCGTTCAGTATAGCTCGGAGGCGGGCGCAGGGGAGGCGGCGAGGTGAGCCAGGAGGCCGGCCCAGAGTTCGGCGCCTTCGGCGGCGCCGGGGCTCCGCAGCTCTTCCACGATGCCTGCCAGCAGTTCGCGACGCTCCTCTTCGTCGACCGCACACAAGCGCGGCCGGGTGCAGAAGGCCGCCGTGCGGTCGAGGGCCGCCTGCCAGGTAGCGGACCCGCGGCGCCAGGCCGCCAGCAACTCGCCTGCGGCTGCCGGCAGTGATCCGGGCGCCGGGCTTTCGGGACCGACCGCCGGACTTTCGGGAAAAGCTCGCGTCATGCGGGGCTTATCGGACTCCCGGGCTGCGGCTTGCGCACCAGCCGGTCATATTTCCCCCCGCCGCGCCGATATGACCACTGAAGGAGCCTTCCATGATCCGGCTCACGCGCCTCAACCGTGTGCCCCTGGTGGTGAACTCGGACCTGATCGAGCATATCGAAGTCACGCCGGACACCGTGATCACCCTGGTCACCGGCCAGAAGATGATGGTCCTGGAGTCTCCCAACGAGGTAGTCCGGCGCGTGATCGACTTCCGCCGGTCTATCCATAACCCGGAACTGAAAGTGACGGAGCCGTTTGCGCCCGAAGAACTGGCCTCCCTGGAGGAGAGCCGGCAGGAGAACGATTCAGAGCGCCCCTGAACAACCATGGCGGATACCAAGACATCTCCCCAGAAAAAAACCCCCGACAAGCCCACCAAAGCGCGCAAGAAGACCAGGCCGGACCTGGCCACTTTGGGCGGGCTGGCGGTGGCGCTGGGAGGCATCGTCGGGGGGCTGCTGCTCGAGGGCGGTACGGTCCAGGATATCTCGCAGGTGACGGCCGCCCTGATCGTACTGGGCGGCACCCTGGGGGCCGTCATGGTTACCACGCCCCTCCCCGTGCTGCGCCGCGCGACTCGGAAGCTGGGATCGGTCTTCCTCGACGCCGCGCAGGCGCCCGACGCGGTGATCGAAGAGATCCTCACCTACGCCACCAAGGCCCGTAAGCACGGGGTGGTGGCGCTCGAACACGATGCCGCCGCGGTGGAGGATCCGTTTCTTCGCAAGGCGCTGAACCTGGCGGTGGACGGCACGGACCTCCAGGAGCTGCGCAAGATGATGGAACTGGAGGTCGCGGTCGAAGAACAGCTCGGCGAGGCGGAGGCCAAGGTCTACGAGGCGGCCGGCGGCTATGCTCCCACCATCGGGATCATCGGCGCGGTGCTGGGGCTGATTCAGGTGATGAAGCACCTGGAGAACATCGAGGAGGTGGGCAAGGGCATCGCGGTGGCTTTCGTAGCTACGGTTTACGGGGTGGGGTCGGCCAACCTGTTCTTCCTCCCGGCGGCGAACAAGCTGCGCACCCGGCTCCAACAGCGCCTGCAGATACGGGAACTGATGCTGGACGGCGTGGTGGGGATTGTGGAGGGGCTCAACCCCAAGCTGATCAAAGTGAAACTGGAAGCCTACACCAACACCGGGCTGCCTCCCAAAAAGGCGAAGGCCAAGAGCACGGCCAAAGCCGGCGCCCAACCGGCGGGCAAACCGGCGGCCCAGCAGCCGGCGGCCGCGAGGGGAGGCTGACTTGAGCCGCAGGAAAAAGCACGCCGGCCACGAGAACCACGAGCGCTGGCTGGTATCCTATGCCGACTTCATCACCCTGCTGTTTGCTTTCTTTGTGGTGATGTTCGCCTCCTCCCATGCCGACAAGGGTAAAGCCGCGCAGGTCTCCGAATCGGTGCGGAAGGCGCTCGAAGAAGGACAGGTAGCCGCGGTGCTGGCCGGCATCCTGGGCACCGGGGATGGGGACCGGAAAAAAGCCGCCGTCAAGGTGGAGGCCGGCGCGGCGGAGGCGGGCGGCGGCGCCGAAGCGCAGCCGGACCTGGCCGCCTCGTACGCGGCGCTCACCGCGGACCTCTACCTGGAAATCCAGGCCGGCAAGATCCGGATCACCATGGAACCGCGCGGCCTGGTTGTCAGCCTGCGAGAAGCCGCCTTCTTTTCCACCGGCGACGACCGCATCGATCCCGGCACCTATCCCAGCCTGGAGAAGATCGCCGCCGCGATTCTGAAGATTCCCAACTCCGTGCGGCTGGAGGGCCATACCGATTCGGTCCCCATCCACAACTCGCGGTTCCGCAGCAACTGGGAACTGTCCGCCGCCCGAGCCATCGCCACCCTGGAACTCTTCGCGGAGCGCTTCGGCGTGGCGCGCGACCGCCTTGCCATCGTGGGCTATGCCGAGACCATGCCGGTGGATACCAACGAGACCGAGGCGGGCCGGGCCCACAATCGCCGGGTGGACGTGGTGATCCTCAACGAGCACGGCATGCTGCCGGAACCCAAGCCGGTGAAAGAACCGGCCCCCGCTACTCGATCCGGATCGAGCCCGAGCCGGTCGAAAGATGGACCAGCGGCCCCCCGCCCCGCAGGGTAGTGTTCAGCGTCCGGCCGCCGGCGGAGCTGCGCACCGCCACCGGGGCTTTCAACTGAACGCTGCCGGCGCCGGTTTCGCCACGGATATCGAATCCCCCCTGGGTGGGCAGCCGCACCCGCATGCTGCCGGACCCTGTGCGGGCGGTCACGGCGGCGTGCGCGGTCTGCTCGATCCGTATGGTGCCGCTGCCGGCGCGCGCCACCACGGCTCCCGCGATGGAGACGGCGTCGATCGAGCCGCTGCCGGTATGCGCCCCCACTTCGCCGCTGATGCCTGCTAACTCGATGCGCCCGCTGCCCGTATCCACGCGCACGTCCCCCGCGAGACCGGCCACCCGGATACCGCCCGAGCCGGTGCGCGCACGCAGCCGGGTCTCCTTCGGGACCGTGATCTCGTAGCTGAGGGAGAGCCGCCGCCCGCCCTCTTCGGAATCGATCGGCTCGATCCGGATCGTGTTACCTTCCTGGTGGATGGGCGGATTGCTCTGGATACCGCCGGCAAGCTCCTCGAAATTGCCGCTGAAGCCGCCTGCGCGCCGGATCACGCCGCGAATGCGCACCTCCGCGTCTACTCCGGTGCGCACGTCGATGCGGCCTGACCGGGTGCCGATTTCCAGCTCCACCGGGCCGGTCACAATCAGGTTACGATCAAAGGAGACCTCACGCTCGGCTCCCAGCGCCGGCAATAGGGCCGCGGCCAGGGCCAGGGCAACGGCCAGGGGACGATCTGTATGATGCATAACGATCATTTCAGCAGACTTCAGAACAGACGGCGGAGCGCCGGGAAGGTTACGATCCTCTGATGCGGCCGCAACGAATCCTGATCTTCGCCGTGCCCATCGTGATGCTGGCGCTGGCCGGCAGCTTCTGCGGCGGAAAGCAGGAGGAACCGGAGCGCGCGCCGGCGGCACGAGGCACTCCCGAACCCAAGGTGCTGCAATTCTACGCCAGCCCCTCGGTGGCGGCGCCCGGCGAGCGGGTTCTGCTGTGCTACGGGGTGGAGGATGCCGAAGCCGTGCGCATCGAGCCGGAAATCGAGCCGGTGAAGCCGTCCTATAGCCGCTGCCTCGCGATCACCCCCAAGGCGACCACCGAGTATACCTTGACGGCGGTAGGAGCGGGCGGCCAGACCGTCACGCGGTCCACCACCGTTGCGGTGCAGCCGGGCAAGCGTGCGGAGCCGGTCCCCATCCCCGCCGCGGCGCTCCCCGCCGAGAGCGGACCGGTTATCGATGCCTTCCGGACGGAGACGAAGGAAGGACCGGATGGCGGTCTCACCCTGCTCTGCTACGAAGTGCACAACGCCGAGCAGGTGTCCATCGAGCCGGGCGTGCTGCCGCGCAGCGGGGCCCTGCGAGGCTGCCTGGGGGTGGCGCCCGAGAAGCCCACCACTTACTTCCTGACTGCTTACGGGGAAAACGGCAAGACAGCGCGCCGGGCGCTCACGGTGAACCCGTGATATACTCAAATATAGCCCCGGATTGAGCACCCGGGGTGGTCTCTGCCCTCCTGTGGGGGCGCACCGGATTCGACGGGATTGAATCGTGGTGGAGAGGCGTGCCGGGTTCCGAGCTCCCGTAAAACGATCGGAAAACCAATAACTGCCAACAACACGCAGTTTGCTTACGCTGCCTAATCACTAGGTAGCCGCTCCCGCCGCCGGGCCCGCACGGCGGCGATCGGGCGTCATCTCGCGGGATAGGTCGAGGGCTTCGGTCCGGAGCCGCAGACCGAGATCAATCGGGCTAGGTTGCCGCCGCTCTTGCCGGCTCTGAAGCGGTAACCGAAAATACTGAACCGGCTACGCACGTAGGCTCTTCACGGCGGGCTTTCTCGGACGCGGGTTCAATTCCCGCCGCCTCCACCACCCCCCCACAATCAGGTCGTTCACGTTGTAGATCTCCCCCTGCTTCCCCTTCACACTGGCCCGCCAGTCGGGATAGAACCACGGATGAACAGTGCGGAAGCGCACGCAGACAGACGTCAACCCTTGCCTACCCCGTAGTAACCTACAGGTAAGCACTTGGAACGCTGTCTGATTTCCGGATGCCTGCCGGCTCTGCTAACACGTGCCGATTGGCAGCCGGCGATTCCAGTGCCTGCCCGGACGCATCCACCCGCGATCACCCCTCCAGCCGCGGAGCGGCCGCCATCCATGCCGGAACAAACCGCCGGAAGCCGGGAACGAGGGAGAGTGTGCGCATCTGCTGTTGGCTAATTCTTGCCGCCGCGCTGGTACGTGCGGAGGTGTCCTCGACGTTGCATGGGACGGTCTTCGATCCCTCGGGAGCGGTAGTCCCGGCGGCGGTGGTGCGGGTCATCGGCAACGGGCAACAGGCCCTCACCGCGGTAACCGACAGCGCCGGCAGGTACGCGATCCGGCGCCTGCCTCCGGGTGCCTACCGGCTGGAGGCCGAAGCGGCGGGGCTGGCGCCGTTCAGCAGCGACGAACTGGCGATTGCGGCCGGCGCGAGCGCGAGGATGGATCTCGTGCTGGGCATCGCCGCCGTGCGTCAGGAAGTGACCGTCTCAACCCCTTTCGAGCCCCAGGTAGCCCTGGACATCCGCGACGTGCGGGAGAGCCCGGCCAAAGACGTGGGCGAAGCGCTGGCCGGCGTGGAGGGTCTCTGGAAGGTCCGCAAAGGCGGCATCGCCAACGACGTGGTGCTGCGCGGCTTCCAGCGGGACAACCTCACCGTGCTGGTGGATGGCGCGCGCATCCACGGCGCCTGCCCCGGGAGAATGGATCCGGCGGCCTCGCACGTGGATTTCGCCGAGGTCGAATACGTCGAGGTCACCCGCGGCGCCTTCGACATTGTCAACCAGGGCAGCCTGGGAGGCGCCGTGCGCATCATCGGCAAGGCGCCGGAGCCGGGCCTGCGCTTCACCCCCAGCCTTTCGGCGGGGTCTTTCGGTTTCTATAACCCCTCCCTGGTGGCCTCGCTCACCCAGCCGCGCGTTTTCGCCCTGGCCGGATATTCGTACCGCCGCGGGGGACCGCTGGTCGACGGCGCCGGCCGGGCCATGACCGACTACGCCAACTACCGGGAGCCGCAAAGGAACGGGCAGGCATTCAGCGCCGGCACCGGCTGGTTCCGGGCCGGAGGCTCTCCGGCCGAGTCCCAGCGCCTGGCATTCGGCTACACCCGCCAGCACGCCGGTCGCACGCTCTTCCCGTATCTCCAGATGGATGCGGTGTACGACGATGCCGACCGCGCCCATCTCTCCTGGCAGGCGCAGAGACTGGGCCGGCTCGAACACCTGCGCGCCCAGGGCTACTTCACCCGCGTCCGCCACTGGATGACGGACGAGTGGCGCACCACGTCGACCGGCGCGCCGCGCCCGTTCGCCATGGCCACCTTCGCCGAAACCCGAAC
>JAWLGN010000336.1:0-5598 GCA_041685075.1 Bryobacteraceae bacterium | reverse complement strand
GGCCCCGGCCGAACCGCCTCCCGCCGCGCCTGAGGTCCCGGCCGAACCGCCGGCTGCTGCTCCCGCCGCGCCCGAAGCCGCACCTGAGGCCCCGGTCGAACCGCCGGCGCCGCCTCCCGCCGCACCCGAAGCCGCACCTGAGGCCCCGGCCGAACCGCCGGCGCCGCCTCCCGCCGCACCCGAAGCCGTACCTGAGGCCCCGGCCGAACCGCCGGCGCCGCCCCCAGCGCCTGAGGCTCCGGCTGAACCGCCGGTCCCCGCTCCCGTCGCGCCCGAAGCCGCGCCTGAAACCGCGGACGAAGAACCCCCGGCCGCCGCGCCCGCGCCCGAGTCCTCGGACGCCGAACCCGATTCCGAACCGGACGATGAGACCAAGGCTGGCGGTCCAACCGGCGAGGTGACCTCATGAGATACCGGCTGACCTGTCTCACCCCTCTGCTCGTCGGCGATGGCCGCAAGCTGGCGCCTATCGATTACATGGTCTGGAAGGACCACGTCAACGTACTCGACCAGCGCCGCATTTTCCGCCTGCTCGCCAAGGGGCCTCGCCTGGACGGCTACCTCAACCAGCTCAAGCGCGCCGACAAGCTCGATTTCGCCTCCTGGGGAGGCTTCGCCCAAAACTTCGCCGAGCGCCGTATCCCCTTCGAGAACCCCTCCTGCTCGGGTTATTGGAACCGGGCCGCCGGCGACAGCCTGCACATCCCGACCTTTGCCGCTGGTCCCGCGGGCGCCTATCTGCCGGCGACCGCCATTAAGGGGGCCCTGCGAACGGCCATGCTCTTTGCCAACTGGCGAGGCGGCATGCTGCGCGAACTGGCGCAGCGCTTTCAAGGCGAGCGCCCGCCGCGCCGTCCCGCCGAATCGATCGAGGAGCAGGCGTTGGGCCCTTCCGGCACTACCCGCATGCGCCTGATTGCCGCCGGCGATTCCGATCCCGTAGCGCCAGGCTGCTTCCAGGTTTACCTGCTGCGCATCTCCACGCTGGTGCCGCGCGGCGGCGCGCTGGCGCTCGGCTGGAAACAGAGTCCGCGCGGCACGGTGGAAGGCGCCCGTCCCGACGACAGCACACCTTGGTTCGCCGAGATGGCGGTCCCCGGCACCGCGTTCGAAGGCAACTGGCATGAGCGCGCCTTCTTCACCCAGCCCGAGATCCGCCGCCTGGTGCGCTGGCCGGAGGGCTTCCAGCGTTCCCGCATCTTCGACGCCGCTAACGACTACGCCGCCCGTCTGCTGGAGATCCAGAAGGGCTACGCCGGCGCCGTGGGTCTCGAAGCGGTGTTGCAATTAGTGCGGGAACTCGAAGAACGGCTCGCGCAGGTCCGCCAGGCCGGTGGCTGCCTCCTGTCTCTCGGCTGGGGGGGCGGCCTGCTTTCCAAGAGCGCCTGCCTGGATACCGCGAACCCCGAGTATCGCCAGATTCTCCAGCGCCTTCCGCTATACAGCCGCGCGCTCGCCGCCAATCTGCCGTTCCCCAAAACCCGGCAAATTGTGTTCCTGAACAACCGTCCCGCCGCGCTGCCCGGCTGGGCGCAGCTCGAAGTGGGGTGAAGGTGGCGGCGCCAGCTCCTGTGCGGCGCCGGCGCCGGCGCCGGAGGATGTCCTCGGGCCGCCGCACGCTGCTCATGACGCTGGCCGCATCGGTGCTGCTGCTCGGCGCGATACCGTTTGCCCATTACCTGATCCGGGCGCCGCGCGAGCAGGACGGACCGGCCGATGATCCCGCCGTGCGGTCCGACCTGGTGCTCTCGGAAGCCTACCTGGCCGGCGAAGGCGCGGCTCGACGCGTCGAAGGATTCCTGCGAAACGTATCGTCAACTCACTATCGCGATGTGAGGGTGGAGTTCTTCGTGCGCGGCCAGACGAACGCGCTGCTGGGCCGGGTCACGGCACGGGTGGACACAGCGCCGCCTGACGCCTCGCTTCCCTTCGCCACCGAACCGGTGCCTGAGGGTGCCGTGCGCATCGCCCTGAGCAGCATCTCCGGGATCCCGCATTGACCCCCGGTTCCCGATAAGAATAGAATGGATGGAGGGCGCCCGTAGCTCAGCTGGATAGAGCGTTTGCCTCCGGAGCAAAAGGTCGGCCGTTCGAATCGGCCCGGGCGTACCAGATTCCAAAGAACTTAACCCAACTTCGCTGGATTTTTCCTCGCAATTCCCTGGCAATTTGCCCCGCTCCGGCCGTTTCGAACGGCGCATTTCGACCACCTCCGCCATCTTGCGGTGGCTCCGGGCGCAGTGGAGACAACCGTGGGCCACGGGAGGCGCTTTTCGCGGTCGGCGGCGGTGAAAGTTCGCTCAACGATCCTCGTCGTCGAGGTCCAAAGACAGGGGCGCAAAGGCGCCTCTCGCCGGTGCGGGATACGGCGTTCGCCAGCCCCGCACAGCACCCCACAAGATGCGGTTCAATCGTTCGGTCGGAGCGGCATCGGGCACCTCGAAGCGCATCTTCATGGAATCGCGCGCGGCCCGCAGCGCCTCGCCCTTGAGCGCGCTGAGCGGCGGGTTGACTTCGTACAGCGATTGGCGCGGCACCTCGGCATCATAGGGCCGAAAGTCCGGTTCGTTGGTGAAGCTGGCTCCCATCGCGTTGGCGATCAGGTCGAACAGCGAGAGGCTCGGCAGCCCGAGGATCAGCTCGATCGTCTTTAGCATGCTGACCTGCGAATACATGGTGGAGTCCACATAGTCGCGGCGCACGTACGGGCCGATCACCAGCGCCACCGTGCGATGCCCGTCCACGTGATCGACGCCGTTCTGCGCGTCGTCTTCCACCACGAAGATCGCCATCTTCTTCCAGAAGGGGGAGTGGCTGAGGGCATCCACGATCTGCCCCATCGCCAGGTCGTTATCCGCCACCATGGCCTTGGGAGAGGAGCGGCCGGGAGTGGTGCCGAAGGTGTGGTCGGAGGGCAGTTGCAGGATCACCAGGTTGGGCATGCTTCCTTCGCGTTTCCAGCGCTCGAGGTCGTTGAGGAAGATGCGCGCGCGGATGACGTCCGGGATGGCTGTGCTGTAGGAAGGGTAGCTCCGTTCCAGGATGTCGTTCAGCGGTGCGATCGGTGCGGTGATGTGCCACTCGTTCGCGAAGCTCTCGCCGGCCTCCCAGCGCTTCAGCAACTCCTCGCGCGACTGCTTGATGCCGCTCATGCGTCCGGCGAATTCGCCGTAGACCCGCACGGTTTTCTTCATGCTGAGAGCAGCCTCCCAGATGAAGCCGGCCTTGGAGTAGGCCACCGGGTCGGAGCCGTCGAAGGGATAGCTGCGGCCCGTGTAGCCGGGCCAGAGGCAGTAGCCGGTTTCGTTGGCCTGGGTGACCCACTGGTGGCCGTCGCCGCTGTTGCCGCCGTTCGCGTAGAAGTTGTCGAGCAGCACAAACTGGTCGGCGAGGCGATGATGGTTGGGCGTCACCTCGGGGCCGAACATCACCAGCGAGGGATCGCCGTTGCCTTTCTCCATGCCGCCGAAGACCTGGTCGTAGGTACGGTTTTCCTTGATGATGTACACCACGTGCTCGATCAACGACGGGTCTCCCGAGCGCTCCGGAACGGCGACGGGCGTCGGCTTCTCCGAGCGCGTCCGTGCAGCCGCGCTCAGGTTGATGTGATTGTTCTCCGCAACCGCGGTGGTGTAGCTGGCCAACTGGCCCCAGTCCGGCACGGGCACCACGTGAACCGAGCCGCGAACCGCATGCACGTAGCGCTTGGCGGGATCGCCGCGCCAGCCCGAGCCCACGCCCAGCAGCGTGGAGACGGCCAGGTAGCGGCCGTCCGGGCTGAGCGCCAGGCCGTTCGGATACCACGCGGTGGGGATCAAGCCCAGCATGGCGCCATCGGAGGCGCGCAGCACCGCAACGGCGTTCAAGCCCCCGCAGGCCGCGTACAAGGTGGCGCCGTCGCCGGAGAGCACCAGAGCCGTGGGCGCGACACCGGCCAGCTTCTTCCCGAAAGGCTCCAGCGCGAAGGTGGAGACGACGCGCTGCCGGCCGGTGTCCACCACCGAGATGGAGTCTTCGTTGTTGTTGGCGACGTAGAGCCGGCCCCGCCGCTCGTCCCAGGCCATGGAGGTGGGATGCAGGCCCACCGGAATGGAGTGGGTGGCGCGGCGGCTGGCGAGCTCGATGCGGGTCAGAGAACCGGTGGAGGCGATACCGCGCTCATTCACCACCACGCGATCGGAATCGGGCCGCAGGCCCGTCGGGGCGGTGAGGTCGCCGGCCCTGGGGACGCGCCCGCCCCAGTTGGAAACATAGGCCACCGTGCCGGCGGCGTTCATCACCGCGCCGAAGGGGACCTTGCCGGTGTCCACCGACCCGAGTTCGCGCTTCTGCGCCAGGTCGAACAGGATCAAGCGGTTGTCCGATATGACGGGCACCAGCGCTATCCCTCCTCCCGCGGCGAGCGATCCCGCGAGCGCGCCCGGGAGGTCCGTGCCGATCTGTTCGGCCTGGTCCCCGATGGAGAACAGCCGCACGACGGCCTTGCGCGCTCCGGTGACCAACATCCGGCGCGAGGCGGCATCGTAGCGGATGCCGGCCAGCCCGGCGGTGCCGTCGTAGGGGACGTGCGCCAGCAAGCGGTTGGCGCGCCAGTTCATGCGATAGACGGAGCCGCTCGTCAGCGCCCAGACTTCCTCCGAGGAGCCGGCGAAGGCCACCCCGTATACGCGTCCCTGAAACACCGCCTGTACGCCGGCGGGCGTGATGTTCTGGCGGGTAGTGATGACCCCCGGATCGGTAACCGCCCGCACGGGCTTCTCAGCGGTCTGCGCGCCGAGAAAAAGCGGGAGTGCGAAGAGGCAAAAACAGGCTGATCTCATGGTTCCTCACGCGAATGCGTATTTCATCCAGCCACTGATCCGCCTCTTCGAAGCATGGGATTCCAGCAAGCGCCGCACCACGAAGGTCTTCTCCGCATCCCATGGCGTCAGCTTCGTGCGTACGTGGAGGCGTTCGGCGTCTTTCCGACAATCCTTCGGTTTTGAGACGATCGGGCTTCGCGGACAGCCGTCAGGCTCGCACCGGACTGCCTCGCGAAGCGGTACTCCTCATATCGCCTCTACATCCGAATGACCATCATTGCTTGCTGTATGCTATCTGGCGCCTGTCTCCGGTGTCAATCGGTGGCCGATTCGGAAGACCGGTGCCCTGGAATCCACCGAATTCCGGGTGCTTCCGCGCGCCGGGACTGCGGATCCCGGGTCGGATCGCGCGGTTGCTGAAAAGGGCCGGCCGCTTCATCGAGGTGCAGGCCACGCTCCGGTTCCTGTTTGACGCTTCAGGCTGCTTCGCGTGCCGCGTCCGGAGGGCGTCCTTCCACCTGTTTGCGGCGTTCCCAGCCTTTGCGGGCGGCGCGGGATCTGCGGGCCGCGGTCGCTTCGGCCTCCTGGCGGCGCCGCCTTTCCTCCGGCGTCTGGGTTTTCTGCGCCTGCTTCAGTTCGTCGATGGCGCGCTGGATATGCTCTTTCTTGCGTTCCAGCTCCCCGATCAGGAACTCGAACTCCCCCATACGCCAAGGGACAGTGCAATCGACTGGCCGAACCAGCGCGGCTTGCGCGGCGCGCCACCGTAGATCGCGGAAATCGGCCGGCGGCCGCT
>JAWLGN010000335.1:0-5623 GCA_041685075.1 Bryobacteraceae bacterium | reverse complement strand
CGTTGGGATAGAGCGGCGTCAGGTTGTCGAAGAAGATCTTGTTGCGCGCTTCCTCGGGCGGCTCGAAGTTGATGGCGTCCACCTTGATGAGCGCGAAGTAGCGCTCGCCCTCCTTGGGCGGGCGGATCTGGCCGGAGATGGTGTCCCCGGTGCGCAGGTCGAAACGGCGGATCTGCGAGGGGGAGACGTAGACGTCGTCCGGGCCGGGCAGGTAGTTGTACTCGGGGGCGCGCAGGAAGCCGAAGCCGTCGGGCAGGCATTCCAGGACGCCCTCGGAGAAGATCAGGCCGCTCTTTTCGGCCTGGGTTTGCAGGATCTTGAAGATCAGTTCCTGCTTGCGCAATCCCGCGGCGCCGGCGATGTTCATGTCCTTGGCGATCTGGTTGAGCTTCTGGATGCTCATATCCTTCAGCTCGACCAGGTCCAGGGTCGGGGAACCGTTTTTCGCCTGCGCGGCACTGGACTGTCTGCGGCGCTGCTGCCCCGGGTCGGGGGGCGGCGTTTCCCGCGCATCGGATGAGGCCTGGGATCTTTCGGGGCGTTCGGAACGGTCGTGCCGCTCGGCGCGTTCCGAGCGGGCAGGACGTTCTCCCCGTTCATGCTTGTCCGTGGCGCCGGCCGCCGAGGAATCACGGGCGGGACCCGCATGTTCGCGGGCAGGCCCGGATGACTCACGGGCGGATTCGCGGGCAGGCTTGTCGGCGTGCCTTTCGGCTGGTTTCTCGGTCTTCTCTTGCGGAAGGGTGGTACCGGGGGTACCTACGGTAGTGTTTTCGCTATCGCTTGCCAAATTTCCCTCACTCCCCGGCCGGTAACGGCCGAGAACGGCAGCGGGTCGACCCCCTCCTTGCGGATGAGGGCCAGCCCGCGCTCTTGCTCTGTTTTGCTCTTCAGCTTGTCCAGTTTGGTGGCTACCACCAAGTAGCGCCGGCCGTGATCCTCGAGCCACCGTTTCAGTTGCAGATCGGTCTCCATCCATCCGCGGCGGGCATCCAGGATCAGGAAGGCGAGTAGCAGGTTCTCCCGTTCCAGTAAGTAACTTTCAACGAGTTGCTGCCAGGCGCGGGCTTGTTGTCTTGAAACCCGCGCATAACCATAACCGGGGAGATCGACGAAGTGCAACCGGCCGTCGATGCGGTAGAAGTTCACCGTCTGGGTACGGCCGGGCGTGCTTCCGGTGAAGGCCAGCTTCTTGCGCCCAACCAAGGCGTTCAAAAGGCTGGACTTTCCGACGTTGCTTCTCCCCAAAAACGCAATTTCGGGCAGGCGGCCGGTGGGGAACTGTGCCGGCACGGCCGAGCTGATTACGAACTCGGCCCGCATGCCGCCGGGAGCCGGTGTCCGCACATCCTAATGCGCCCGATTCTCTTCGGCCGGCAGTTGCTCCACGCCCGGAGGCCCCACCGGCATCGGCAACGATACGATCTCGCGCTCCAGCGCGATCTTCAGGACCTCATCCATGGATTCCACAAAGTGCAGCTTCATCTCCTGGCGTATATTCTCCGGGATGTCCGGCAGGTCCTTCTGGTTGTCGCGAGGCAGTATGGCCTCGTGAATTCCATGGCGGTGCGCCGCCATCAACTTTTCCTTCAGCCCCCCGATGGGAAGCACCTTGCCCCGCAGGGTGATCTCGCCCGTCATGGCCACATCGCCGCGGACCGGAATCCGGGTCAGGGCGCTGCAAATGGTGGTGGCCAGGGTGATGCCCGCCGAAGGGCCGTCCTTGGGGATGGCGCCTTCAGGGATGTGGATGTGCACATCCAGGTTGCGGTAGAAGTCGCGCGGCAGGCCAAGCTGATGCGCCCGGCTGCGAATGTAGCTCATGGCGGCCTGGGCGGATTCCTGCATCACGTCGCCGAGCTTGCCGGTGATGGTCAGCTTGCCCTTCCCCTCCATGAGGGTGGCCTCGGTGGTGAGGATCTGGCCGCCCACCTCGGTCCAGGCCAGCCCCACGGCGGCGCCGATTTCGTTCTTCTTCTCGGCGCGCAGGTCGCGGAACTTGGCGGGACCCAGCAGGTCGGGCAGCTTCTCGGGGGTGATGACCACCTTTTCGAGCGGCGCGCTGTCCTTCGAGGACATGTGGTTGACCACCATGCGGGCCACCTTGCGGCAGACGTTGCCGATCTCGCGCTCCAGGTTGCGCACCCCGGCTTCCCGGGTATAGGACTCGATCAGGCCGTGGATGCCCTCGTCGGTGAACTCCACCTGCTCGGGCTTCATCCCGGTCTGCTCCATCTGCTTGCGGATGAGGAAGCGCTTGGCGATCTCCAGCTTCTCGGGTTCGGTGTAGCCGGAGAGGCGGATGACTTCCATGCGATCGAGCAGGGCCGGGGGCACGGTGTGGAGCACGTTGGCCGTGGCGATGAAGAAGACCTGGCTGAGGTCGTATTCCACGTCCAGGTAATGGTCCACGAACATGTAGTTCTGCTCGGGATCCAGCACTTCGAGCAAGGCGGCTGAAGGGTCGCCCCGGAAGTCCATGGACATCTTCTCGATCTCGTCGAGCATGAAGACCGGGTTGCGGGTGCCGGCCTTCTTCATCATCTGGACGATCTGGCCGGGCAGGGCGCCGATGTAGGTGCGGCGGTGGCCGCGAATCTCGGCCTCGTCACGCACGCCGCCGAGCGACATCCGCACGAACTTGCGGCCGGTGGCCTTGGCGATGGACATCCCCAGGGAAGTCTTCCCCACTCCGGGAGGCCCCACGAAGCAGAGGATGGAGCCGCGCGGGTTCTTCACCAGCCGGCGCACCGCCAGGAACTCCAGGATGCGCTCCTTGATCTTCTCCAGGCCGTAGTGGTCGGCTTCGAGCACCTGCTCGGCGTACTTCAGGTCGCGGATTTCCTTAGACTTTTTCTTCCAGGGCACCGCCAGCAGCCAATCCAGGTAGTTGCGGGAGACGGTGGACTCGGCCGACATGGGCGGCATGTTTTCCAGGCGCTTGAGTTCGGCGGTGGCCTTCTCATGGGCGTCCTTGGTCATGCCGGCGGCGTCGATGCGCTTCTTCAGCTCGTCGATCTCGCTCTTCTCGCCGCGCCCCAGTTCCTTCTGGATGGCCTTGATCTTCTCGTTGAGGTAGTACTCTTTCTGGGCCTTCTCCATCTGGCGCTTGACGCGCCCCTGGATGGTGCGGTCGACGTTGAGCTTTTCGATCTCGATGTCCAGCATCTCGGCCACCCGGGTGAGGCGGTCGATGGGATCGAAGATCTCCAGCAGCTCCTGCTTCTCCTCGATGGTGAGCTGGAGGTTGGCCCCCACGGTGTCGGCCAGTTTCGAGGGATCGTCCACCCGGATGGCGGCGATCATGGTCTCGTAGTTCAGGTTCTGGCTGAGCTTGACGTACTGCTCGAAGAGGCTGGTAACGCGGCCGATCAGGGCATCGAGCTGCGGGCCGGGTTCGATCTTGAAGGCGTAGGTGCGGACGACGGCGCGGAAGAAGCCTTCCTCGTCGCTCACCGAAACCACCTTGGCGCGTTCCACGCCCTCCACCAGCACCTTGATATTGCCATCCGGCAGCTTCAGGCTCTGGACGATGTTAACGATGGTGCCGACGCTGTAGATCTCGTTCGGCCTGGGTTCGTCAATGGACGCGTCGTGCTGGGTAGCGAGAAAGATCTTCTTGTCGCCCAGCATGGCTTCCTCAAGCGCGCGTACGCTCGATTCCCGTCCCACCACGAAGGGGGTCATCATGAATGGAAAGATGACCACGTCGCGGATGGGCATCATCGGCAGACGCTTTGTATCCGATTTTTCTTTTGAAGTCAGCATCTCACTCCGTTCGGGGACGATGGTTCCCGCTCAGCAGGCCTCACTCTGGGTGTGCTTGGGGCGCCGAAGAGACTAACCGGCCTTTTCTAATATTGTAAGACTGATTTTCTGGGCCAGCACCATTTCCTTGGTGACCATGAACTCCCGCACCTTCTTGTAGGAGGGCAAGTAGTACATCAGGTCGAGCATCAGGTCTTCCAGGATCATGCGCAGCCCCCGGGCCCCCACTTTTCGCTCCTGTGCCAGATCGGCGATGGCCTCGAGTGCTTCGTCGGTAAACTTGAGTCTGACGTTCTCAAACTCGAACAGCTTTTGATACTGACGCACGATGGCGTTCTTCGGTTTTGTCAAAATCTGTATCAAAGCGGGCCTGTCCAGGTCTTCCAAAACGGCCACAACCGGTAAACGACCGATAAACTCCGGTATGAAACCGTACTTAATCAGATCGACAGGCTGGAGCTGCTGCAACAGGTCGATATCGCGCCGTCCGCTGATCCCCACAGTTTTGGGGGACTTTTCGTCGTGGTGGAAGCCCACGGACTTCTTTCCGGTGCGGCGGGCGATAACCTTTTCCAGCCCCACGAAAGCCCCCCCGCAGATGAACAGGATATTGGTCGTATCCACCGGGGTGAACTCCTGGTGGGGGTGCTTGCGGCCGCCCTGCGGCGGCACGCTGGCGAGGGTCCCTTCCAGGATCTTCAGCAGCGCCTGCTGCACGCCCTCGCCCGAAACGTCCCGCGTGATCGACGGATTTTCGTCCTTACGGCAGATTTTGTCGATCTCGTCGATGTAGATGATGCCCTGCTGGGCCCGTTGCACGTCGCCGTCGGCGGCCTGGAGCAGCTTCAGAATGATGTTTTCAACATCCTCCCCCACGTAGCCCGCCTCCGTCAGGGTGGTGGCGTCCACAATGGCGAAGGGCACGTCCAGCACGCGCGCCAGGGTCTGGGCCATGAGGGTCTTGCCGGTGCCGGTCGGACCGATCAGCATGATGTTGGACTTGGACAGCTCCACGTCGGAGCTGCGCGTCCGGTTCATGGCGATGCGCTTGCAGTGGTTGTAGACCGCCACCGCGAGTTTCTTCTTGCTGGGTTCCTGGCCGATGACGTACTGATCGAGAAACTCCTTTACCTCCAGGGGTTTAGGAATGCGATGCGGGAATCCTCCGGGCTGATCGACTTTGTCGTCTTCCAAGATCGAGTTGCAGACCGCGATGCATTCGTCGCAGATATACGCTCTCGGGTAATCGCTGGGGGAAGAGATGAGCTTGCCGACGACGTCCTGGCTCTTATGGCAGAACGAACATCTCAGGGCGTCATCGGATCCGGTTCGCTTCACGCGTTTTTCTCCTGCATCGCCTTGACTGTCCGGGGAATAGAAGAGCTCCCGGAGACCTCCGGGCTAGGGAGTTCCACACCGAGTTTTCGTTACTATTATCACCTGAAAGGGTTCCGCAATCAACGGAATAGCCTCTGGTAGCCGGGGATACTATACCTTTCCGGGCTACTCCCCTTCGGTGCCCGCCACCTTGCGGGCGTGCTCAAACAGGAAACTCAGAGTCTTCTCTGTCTGGATGTGATGCGCGATGCGGCCTAAAGTACCGTCTTTTTCAAACCGCAGGCGAACGGAGGCAAAGGGCTCGCGCTGCTGCCTGGCGATGCGATCGACCTCCCGGTCCACTTCATCCCGGGTGGGGTCGATGTGCTCCCGCTCGGCGATACGGGAGAGCAGCATGGAGGCCTTGACCTCGCGCTCGGCGGGCTCGCGCTGGGAATCCTTCACTTTCTGCCAGTCCAGCTTCACGCCGCGGGGATCCACACCCTGCATGGCCAGGTCGGTGAGGCGCTGCTCGATG
>JAWLGN010000021.1:0-32930 GCA_041685075.1 Bryobacteraceae bacterium | reverse complement strand
CGCCGGCGCGGGAGGCGCGAGGAACTGGAAGACGAGCTGGGCGATCTGCTCTTCGTGCTGGTGAACCTGGCGCGCTTCGTCAAGGTGGATCCCGAGCAGGCCCTGCGCAAAACCAACGCCAAGTTCCGGGAACGGTTCGGATACATCGAGCGCAGGCTGCGGGAGACGGGCCGGAGCCTTGCGGAAACCCCTATCGAGGAGATGGAAGTATTGTGGCAGGAGTCGAAGAAATGAGCGAAGCTTCGCAGATGCGAGCCGGAGAGGCACCGCGAATCGAGTGCCGCGCGCTCGCCGCCCACGATGAACTCCGGGCGGCGATGGTGCTGCAAAAGCGCATCTGGCAGTTCGACGACCTCGAGATGCTGCCGCTGCGCCTGTTCGTGGTGGCGACCAAGGTGGGGGGCCAGGTATTCGGGGCTTTCAACGGCAAGGAGATGATCGGGTTCTGCCTGGCGCTGCCGGGCCTGAAACCGGGCGGGCGGTTTTACCTGCACAGCCAGATGCTGGGAGTGCTGGCGGAGTACCACAATCTGCACGTGGGGCGGCGGCTGAAGCTGGCGCAACGCGAGGATGCGCTGGCGCGCGGCATCGAGCTGATGGAGTGGACCTTCGATCCGCTGGAACTGAAGAACGCCTATTTCAACATCGAGCGGCTGGGCGCAGTGGTGCGGCGGTACGTGGAGAACCAGTACGGCACCACAACCAGCCCGCTGCACGGCGGGCTGCCCACGGACCGCTGCGTGGCGGAGTGGTGGATGGCGAGCGAGCGCGTCGCGCGCGTGCTGGCGGGCGAACCTGGCCCGCGCTCGGTGGAAGCGCGGGTGGAGATCCCCGAAGACATCGCGGAGATCCGCCGCCGGGAGCCGCGGCGCGCGCGGGAGATCCAGCAAGCCGCCGGGGAGCAGTTCCGTGAACTGTTCGGGCGCGGCCTGGCGGTGGTGGGATTCGAGCGCAGCGCCGGGAAGGGGAGCTACCTGTTGGGGCCATGGCAAGCATGAAGATCGAGCGTATCCGGCTGCGGCAGATCCGGCTGCCGCTGGTGCATTTTTTCGAGACCAGTTTCGGCCGCACCACCGAGCGGCAGATCGTGCTGGTGGAGGCGGTGGCCGGGGGGATCTCCGGTTGGGGCGAGGTCACCTGCGGAGAGCACCCCTTTTACAACGAGGAGTGGACCGATTCGGCATGGGCCATTCTGCGGGACTACTGCGCGCCGCTGGTCATCGGGCGGGAGTTGCGCAGCGCCCAGGACGTTTCGCGGCTGACGGCGCGCATCCGCGGGCACAACATGGCGCGCGGGGGCATCGAGGCCGCCGCCTGGGACCTGGAGGCCCGCATGGAGGGCCTGCCGTTGTGGCGCAAGATCGACGGCGGCGCGCGGCGCGAGATCCCCTGCGGGGTCTCCATAGGGATCCAGGACTCGGTGGAGCAGTTGCTGGACAAGATCGCCTGCGAGCTGGAGGCGGGATACCAGCGCATCAAGATGAAGATTAAGCCGGGCTGGGATGTGGACGTGGTGCGGCGCGTGCGCGAGCGCTTCCCGGAGATCAAGCTGATGGCGGACGCCAACTCGGCCTACACGCTGGACGACGCGCGCCACTTGAAGCGGCTGGACGAGTTCAACCTGACCATGATCGAGCAGCCGCTGAGCCACGACGACATCATCGACCACGCGGAGTTGCAGAAGCAGCTCAAAACGCCCATCTGCCTGGACGAGTGCATCCGCTCGGCGCACCACGCGGAGCAGGCCATCCGGCTACGGGCCTGCGGGATGATCAACATCAAGCTGGGGCGCGTGGGCGGCTTCCGTGAAGCGCGGCTGGTGCACGACACCGCCGAGGCGGCCGGCATTCCGGTGTGGTGCGGCGGGATGCTGGAGGCGGGCGTCGGCCGGGCACATAACATCGCGATGGCCACGCTGCCGAATTTCACCCTGCCCGGCGACGTATCGGCGAGCAAACGCTATTGGACGCGGGACATCATCGTGCCTGAGGTGGAGACCACGGCGCGCGGCACCATCGAGATCCGGGACGAAGCGGGCTTCGGCTACGCGCTGGATCACGATTTCATCCGGCACGTGACGGTGCGGGAGGAATCCATCGGTTGAAAAAGCCGCAGGCCCGGCGCCTGGCCGGGTTGTACGCGCTGGTCATCTTGATGGTGGCCCTATGGTCGGCCAATTTCATTATCGGGAAGCTGGCGCTGAGGGAGATTCCGCCGTTGCTGCTGGCGGGGCTGCGGGCCGCGCTGGCGGCGGTCCTGATCCTGCCGGTGTACTTCTGGGAAGGGCGCTTCAAGCCGAACCGCTGGACGCGCGCGGACGTTCCCGGGCTGCTGGCGCTGGGGCTGCTCGGCGTGGCGTTGAACCAGTTCTTCTTCGTCATGGGGCTGAGCCGCACGACGGTGGCACACGCGGCCATCATTCTGGGGATGGGCCCCTTGATGGTGCTGGTGATAGCGGGCATTACGGGGCTGGAGCCGTTCACCCCGAGGCGTGCCGCAGGCATGGCGATGGCGCTGGGTGGCGTGGCCATCCTGAAGATTTTCGAACGCCACACGGCCGGTCCGCGGCCCACCTGGCTGGGGGACACCTTCATGTTCCTGGCCGGCCTTACGTTTGCTCTGTTCACCGTGTTCGGCAAGCGGGTTTCGACCCGCCACACGTCGGTGACGGTGAATACGTTCGCCTACATCTCGGCCGCGGTAGCGCTGTCGCCGCTGGTGCTCTGGCAGGGGCGCGGGTTCGCGTTTTCACAGGTCAGCGCCGGCGCCTGGATGGCGCTGTTCTACATGGCGCTGTTCCCGTCGGTGCTCTGCTACCTGATTTTTTACTATGCCCTGGCCCGCATTCCGGCTTCGCGCGTTTCGGCCTTCAGCTATCTGCAACCGCTGCTGGCGACGGTGCTGGGGGTGGTGATTCTGCACGAGCCTGTGACAGCGGCGCTGGTGGCGGGTGGGACGGCAATCTTTTTTGGAGTCTGGCTGTCTGAACGAGGCTAAATGGGAGCTTTCTGGGCTCTGTTGAGGGGGAATGCGAACTACCGCCGCGCATGGACCGGGCAGGTAGTGAGCGAGATCGGCGATCATTTCAACACCATCGCGGTATTCAGCCTGGTGCTGGCACACACGCGTTCCGGGATGATGATCAGCGGCATCATGCTGGCTCGGGCGGTGCCGGCGGTGGTGGCGGGCCCCATCGCGGGAGTGGTGCTGGACCGCCTGGACCGGCGGCGGGTGATGCTGGCCAGCGACCTGGTACGGGCGGCGGTGGCCCTGGCCTTCATCCTGGCGGTGAACCGTCCCGGCACCTGGCTGCTCTACGTACTGAGCGCCATGTTGATGTTCGCCTCGCCGTTTTTCACCAGCGGCCGTTCGGCCATTCTTCCGCAGATCGCTTCGGGCGAGGAACTGCACACTGCCAACTCCCTGACCCAGACGACCCAGTGGACCACCCTGACGATCGGGACATTTCTGGCCGGCGCGGCGGTGGCGCAGTTCGGCTACGCATGGGCGTTCTTCTTCAACTCGCTTTCCTTTCTCGTGTCCGCCCACATGGTGTGGAGGCTGGCGCCCGTGGGCCAGGGTTTCCGGCCGCCGCGGCGCGAGGCGGGCGAATCGCACCCGGTGCGCGAGTACCTGGAAGGGTTGAGCTACATGCGCCGCACGCCGCTGGTGATGGGGATCGCGCTGATCGGGGTCGGCTGGGCCAGCGGCGGGGGCGCGGCGCAGATTCTGTTCAGCCTGTTCGGTGAGATTGTCTTCCATCGCGGGCCGGCGGGTATCGGGACCATCTGGGGCTTCGCGGGCATAGGGCTGCTGGCGGGCGGCGCGGTAGCGCACTGGTGGGGCAAGCGCGCCAGCTTCGAGGCCTACAAACGCACTATCGCGGTGTGCTTCGTGGTGCACGGCGGCTCCTACATCGTCTTCAGCCAGATGCGGAATTTCTACTGGGCGCTGGTGTTCATTGCGCTGTCGCGGGCGGCGGTGGGGGTGAGCCTGGTGTTGAACATGGCGCAACTGCTGCGGCACGTACCGGATCGCTTCCGCGGGCGGGTCTTTGCCACCAATGAATCGATGACCTGGTCTACGATGTTGGTGTCGATGATGCTGGCGGGCATCGCCACAGGCTATTGGGACGCCCGCACGATCGGAACGTGGGCAGGAGCGCTGAGTTCCAGCACCGCGATATTCTGGGGTTGGGCGCACTGGACGGGCCGGCTGCCGAACCCCGCCGGGAGCGAGAAAGCGGCCGTGGCCCGGGAAGAGGAAGTGGAGGTGCATGGATAGACCCACCGCGCTCAAGGGCAAGACGGTGCTGGTGACGGGTGCGGCAAAGCGCATCGGCCGCGGCATCGCGCTGCGCCTGGCGGCGGAAGGGGCGCGGGTAGCCATCCATTACCACCGTTCGGAGGAGGAGGCGCGTGCCACCGCGCGGGCGTGCGGCGATGCTCCGCTGTTTCGCGCCAACCTGGAGAGCGTGGCGGAGATCGAGGGCCTGTTCGCCGATGTGGCCCGGCGGCTGGGGCGCCTGGACGGACTGGTGAACAACGCCGCGCGCTTCACCCGCCGCAATGCCCTGGAGATCACCGAGGCGGACTGGGACTTCATCCATTCGGTGAATCTGAAATCGGTGTTCTTCTGCTGCCGCGAAGCGGCGCGGCTGATGCAGCGCTCCGGGGGTGGGCGGATTGTGAACATCAGCTCCCTGGGGGGCATCCGGCCGTGGGCGGAACACGTACACTACTGCGCGTCGAAGGCCGGGGTGATCATGCTCACGCGCGCGCTGGCCAAGGCGCTGGCGCCGGAGATCACGGTGAACTCGGTGGCTCCGGGGGTGATTCCCTTCGAAGACATCGACGAGCGCGGGCGGCGCATGATGGACGTCACGCCGGCACGGCGCGGCGGTACCCCGGAGGAAGTGGCCGGAGCGGTGGTGTACTTCCTGGGCGCCTCCAACTTCATCACCGGGCAGGTGCTGGCGGTCGATGGCGGACTGAGCCAGCGGTAGAAGGTTACGCTCCGCACTTCACGCGTTTGACGCGGCACGGGCGAAGGTCCATAATGCCTGCGCCAGGAGATGTCTTTGTACTTCGAGCAGTTTCATTTGCGGTGCCTTTCGCAGGCCTCCTACATGATCGGTTCGGGAGGCGTGGCGGCGGTGGTGGATCCCCGGCGCGACGTTTCCACCTACATGCGGGAAGCGTGCCGGAACGGGCTGCGAATCGGGTACGTCATCCTCACGCACCTGGATGCGGAGCTCGTCTCGGGACATCACGAGCTGGCCCAAGTGACCGGGGCCAGCGTTTACGCGGGGGCGCGCTCGAGGGCGCGGTTCCGCCACGTGCCGCTACGGGAGCACGACGAGATCCGGTTCGGCAACTGCCGGCTGGAGTTTCTGGAGACCCCCGGGCACACGCCGGAAAGCATCTCGATCCTGGTGACGGACCTGGAGCGCTCGGCCGAACCGTTTGCGGTGCTGACGGGAGATACCCTGCTGGCCGGGGAAGTGGGGCGGCCGCCCTTGTCCTTCGAACGCAGCCCGCAGGAACTGGCGGCAGAGCTGTACGGGAGCCTGCTGAAGTTCAGCGGTCTCGGCGATGAGGTGGAAGTCTGCCCGGCGCACGGGGCGGGACCACGGCAGGGGCGCTCGACGATGGGGCGGGAACGGGCGTCGAACTACGCGCTGCGGGCGCGCAGCCGCGCGGCGTTCGTGAAGCTGCTCACCACGGGGCTGCCGGACGAGCCGGGCTGCGCGGCGCTGGATGGCGGCGCGGCGCCGTGGGGGCCGCGGCTGCCGCTGGCGGCTCTCGAAGCCGGAGAAGCGGCCGCCAGGCAGCGCGCCGGCGCCGTGGTGGTGGATACGCGCCCGGCGGTGCAGTTCGAGGGGGCGCACATCGCCGGCTCGCTCCATCTGGGGCTGGCGGGCCCGTTCGCGGCATGGGCCCGCGCGCTGGTGGAGGCGGGGCGCGATGTGCTGCTGGTGTCGGAAGATCCGGCCGCGCTGGACGAGGCACGGGCGCGGCTGGCGTGCGCGGGCGTAGGGCCGGTGACCGGCTACCTGGAGGACAGCCTGGTGGGTTGGGACGCCCGGGGACTGCCGCTCGGGAGCGTGCGGCGCATCGAGCCGGCGGAACTGGCGTCCGAACTGGCGGAGTGGCAGATCCTCGATGTGCGGCAGCCGGAGGAATGGAGCGAGGGCCGTATCCGGGAAGCGCGCCTGTGCCCGCTCGACCGCCTGCGCGAGACCGTGGCGCAGGTGGCGCGGCCCGGTCCGCTGGCCATCTACTGCGATAACGGCTACCGCAGCGCCATCGCGGCGAGCCTGTTGGAAGCCCAGGGCTTCGGTGAGGTGGCGGATATGTCGGGCGGCTTCGAGGCGTGGAAGGCGCTAGGGCTGCCGGTGTCCCGCTGACCTCGTTTCAACGCGCGGCCGCTTCCACCTGCCGGCGCGCGCCGGCGAGCGCGGCTTCCACTTCCGCCTGGTAGCGCTCGAGCAGTTCCGTGCTGGCGGCTTCGAAACGCATCACCAGCACGGGCTGGGTGTTCGAAGCGCGCAGCAGGCCCCAGCCTTCCGGGAAGAGCACCCGCACGCCGTCCACGTCCACCACCTCGTAGCGGGAACGGAAGTGCGCGGTCACGCGCTCGACGACGTCGAACTTCAACTCGTCGGGGCAGTCCACCCGGATCTCCGGGGTGACCACGGTACGGGGCAGGTCCGCCAGGTGCTCCGAGAGCGGGCGGTTGGTTTGGGCGATGATCTCCATCAGGCGGCAGGCGGCGTAGATGGCATCGTCGAAGCCGTAGTAGCGGTCGCGGAAGAAGATGTGGCCGCTCATTTCGCCGGCGATTTCGGCGCCGGTCTCCTTCATCTTGGCCTTGATGAGGGAGTGGCCGGTGCGCCACATGATGGCGTTGGCGCCGCGGCTGCGCAGATCGTCGTAGAGCGCCTGGGAACACTTCACTTCCCCGATGATGGTGGCGCCGGGCTTGCGGGAGAGGATTTCGCGGCCGTAGAGCAGCAGGAGTTGATCGCCCCAGATGATGGAGCCGCGGTCGTCGATGGCGCCGATGCGGTCGGCATCGCCGTCGAAGGCCACCCCGAGATCGGCGCCGCGCTCCAGGACGGCGGCGCGGAGCGTTTCGAGGTTGGCGGGGACGGTGGGGTCGGGGTGGTGATTGGGGAAGCGGCCGTCCATGTCGAAGAACAGCTCCATGGCATCGCAATCGAGGCGCTCGACAATGCGCCGCACCACCGGCCCGGCGGTGCCGTTGCCCGCATCGAAGACCACCTTGACGCGGCGGGGGAAACGAAACTGCGAGGCGACCTCCTCGACATAGGGAGTGACGGCGTCGAAGGAGCGCTGCGATCCTTCCCCGCGGGCCAGGTCGCCGGTTTCGATCATGCGGCGGATCTGCTGGATCTCCTCGCCGTGGATGGTGGATTCGCCCGCCACCACCTTGAAGCCGTTGTAGTCGGAAGGATTGTGGCTCCCGGTGATCATCACGGCGCCGTCGGCTTTGAGGTGGAAGACGGAATAGTAGAGCACCGGGGTGGGGACGATACTAAGATCGGTGACCCGGCAGCCGGCGGCCATGAGGCCGGCCATCAGCGCGTCGCGGAGGCGCCCGGAGCTGAGGCGGCAATCGCGCCCCACGTCCACGCTGCCGCCGCCGTGTCGCAGCAGGTAGGTGCCGATGGCCTGGCCCAAAAGCCGGACGCCGGCATCGGGCAGTTCGATGTCGGCAATGCCGCGGATGTCATACTCCCGGAAGATGGTTGGCTTCAGCATGGCAAACCTCCATTGTGCCAGAGGTCGGCAAAGAAAAAGCGTCCCCGGCAGGAGAACCGGGGACGCGCGGAGGCAGGTACGCGTAGTTCTAGTGTTGTTGGGCGTATGAGCAGGCCCGATGAATGTCGATGCGGCCGGAGCCCAGTTGCGGAACGGGAACGGCGGACTTCGAGAGCGCCTTCTCCGCCTGGGCCTGGTTGATGCGGGGCTCGATTTCGACCAGCAGCGCCGCGGCGCCGGAGACCAGCGCCGTGCTGAAGGACGTGCCCGAAGCGGCCGCGTAGTTCTGGCCGGGATAGATGGTGATCAGCGACTCGCCGGGCGCGGCGAAGCTGACCAGGGTGTTGCCGTAGTTGGAAAATTCGCTGCGCCGGTCGCGATCGTTGGTAGAGCCGACCCCCTCCACCTTGTTCCAGCCCGCCGGATAGACCATGGTCTGGCTCCCGTCGTTGCCGGCGGAGGCGATGCAGATCACGCGCCGGGAGTTGGCATAGCGGATGGCCGCCTCCAGCTCCTTGGACGGAGCCTTCATGCTGAAGCTCATGTTGATGACCTTGGCGCCGGAATCCACGGCGTAGTAAATGGCGCGCAGCACATCGTAGAGCTTGCCGGTGCCATCGGCATGGAAGGTCCGCAGCGGCATGATCCGGGCGGTCGGCGCTACCAGGTGAATCAGGCCGGCCACCATGGTGCCGTGCCCGAACGAAGGCCCCAGCCGATCCAGAATGCCGACCGTGGACTGGTCCAGGATGGCGACGGTGGACTGGTCCAGGATGGCCACCGTGGACTGGTTCACGCGCAAGAGCGCCTTACCGTCCACTCCTTGCGCGCCGTCCAGGATGGCCACCGTGGATTGGTCGACGCCCGCCAGTTCCGAAGCGTAACCCGGCTGGTCGAGCAGGAAATCGTAACCCGGGGCGAGCGATCCGGCCAGAACGGGATGACGGGGATCCACGCCGGTATCGATGACCGCCACGGTGCCGCTGCCGGTAGCCAGCCGCCAGGCCCGCGGCAATCCTACGATGCCGGTGGCCCCCTGGGTGAGATAACTGGACCAGACAGTGCTGCCGAAGAAAGGTGCGGCCGCGCCGCCATCGAGGATGGCGACGGTCGATTGGTTCAATTGCAGTCCCTGAGGCGCCTCAGGGATAAGTACGTCGGCGTCCGGCTCGATGGCATCCAGGCCGGACTCTTTACCGGCAGCCTTCGCGAGGTCGTTTGCCGAGCGGCGGTCGGGGTCCGTCACCAGGGCGAAAACCTGGGCTCCGGCACGGGCCTGCCGCCGGATTTTGAGGCGGTTCTTGGAAACTACATTCTGGACGGCCTTCGAAGAGCCGCGGACGATGTAGCGCTTTTCCGCGTGAACGGGCACGACGGCAAGAAACAGAACAAGGTAAGCAAGAATTCGCAGTTTCACTCCAAGCCCCCTTCGTTTCTCGACCACCTTCCGGCTCCCGTGGCGCCCTGAACCCGTTCGGCTCCCACTTCCAGCCGCAGATCGCGGGCCGGCGCGTACTCCAGGTGGAACTCGCCGTAGCGGGTGGACACGGTGCGCGCCAGCACGGAGTTGCCGGAATAGAGCACCACCGGCACACCCGCAAGGGCCTGGCCGGGTTCCTTCCGGCTGGCCACCTGGCCCACCATGGTTACCCGCGCGGAGCCGCGTTCGTGCTCCTGCCTCACGTCTACGCTGTAGTCGCCGGCTTCGAAAAGAGTCTGGCGGCTGATGTGATGATGGGAACGCACACCGGCGGGCAATGGTTCGCGGAAGCTGTCAAAAACCAGCCTGCCGATGAGACCGGGGAGGATGCAAACCTGGCGGGGCTGCTCCAATGCGAAGATCGCACGGGCGCAGTGCACCGCGTATTCCGGCACTTCGTAGCGGGAATCTGCCGCGGCCAACTCCGTCACCTTGCCGAGCATATCGGCAACACGGCGGCATTTGCCGCATCCCGAGGCGAGATGACGGCGCATCACCTCCCGCTGGCCGGCGCTAACCAGGCCGCGCACGAAGTCAGACCACTCGGCAATGTCGTAGTGCATGAGTTACCCGCACCGGCATCAGCCTGCACCGGGTACCAGTTGGCGATCGAAAAACAGGGTCTTATTATCGCAGACTGGAAGGTAGCAAGCCAATACTGTCAAAAGTTAGTACCCGCGAGAAAGGTCCCGACGCTTACAACAGGCAGCCACTCCACCACTGCATCCCAGGCCGGGAGCGGCCGTGGATGCAGGGACCGGTTCCTATTCATACGCTCGCTTCACGAGGAGGGCAAGCGCCGCCCATCCAGCTATATAGGGGACGGGAGGACTCGCGAAAATATAGGGCGGCGAAAGAACCGCTGGTTCAGGCGGCGGTGTGGGGGAGAGATGCACCCACGAGCACGAAGGGGGCCCAGTAGTAGGGGTGGGGGTAACGGTCGCGCAGGTCGCGCATGGCGCCGCTGAGGGCGGCGGCTTTATCCGGGCAGCGCGCCAGGCGGCCGTAAAACAGGCGCATGAACTCGGCGGTGCTGCGGTCGTTTACGTCCCACAGGCTGGCAAGGACCGAGCGCGCACCGGCGTAGAGCAGGCCGCGCAAAAGGCCCAGCAGTTCGTCGCTGCCCACCACGGCGTTGAGACCGGTGGCGCAGCCGCTGAGGGTCACCAACTCGGCGCCCAGCCGCAGGCCGTAGAGGTCGTAGAGGGTCAGGGGAGCATCGCCCAGCCGGATGGAGGAGAACATGGGGTTGTCCTGGCGGAAGAGGCCGTGGGTAGCCACGTGGACGAAGCGGCTGTGCGGCCCGTAACGGCGCAGGCGGGCGGTGGTCGCCTGGCGTCCCAGGAAGACGCGGGCATGGGGGAGAACGGCGGCCACGGCTTCCACTTCGCCGGAGATTTGAGGAGCCCTGCGGTCCGGGATGCCCAGCACCAGGGCGCCGCCCCGTGCGGAGCGCTTGGCGCGGCAATAGCAATAGACGGTGGCGCTGGGAGCGTAGGAGATGGCGAAGTCGTCCACCAGGTAGCGCCCGCCCTCCCCCAGGGCATGGAAGGGCAGGTAGTGCAGAAAATTGTGCGGCACCACCAGCAGGTTCGGAGTGTCCAGGCGTTCACGAAGGGGGGCGACGAGGGCGCGGTAGAGGTCGGCCAGATGGGCGCCGGTGGCTTCCCGCAGGTGCGCTTCGAAGGTCTGGAGATAGCCGGGAGCGAGCCGGAACTTCGAGAGTTGGAAACGCAGCAGGTGGAAGGATTCGAGCACGGGGCGGGCGGAGCCCAGGTGAACGAGCTCGATCGCCGCGGGCTTCACCAGCGAGCAGTAGAGCTCGCCGCGCGCCTGGAAGTACTCGAGCAGGAGAGTCCCTTCGGGGAGCGCGGCACGAATTTCGTCCGGCTCCGCGATGGCGGCGGTCTGCAGAGCGCCGAAGTCGCGGTCGGCGGCGCGCAGTTCCCGGAGCGTTTTGCCGAGCCGGCTTTCCAGTTCGCGGGTGCGCCGGCGCAGCCCCCGGATGTAGGCGGCGGAGTGTTCGCCGGGGCTGGTTTCATGGGCCTCGATGTGGCGCCGCGCGGAGGCGACCTCTTCGCGCAGGCGCCGCGCCTCGGCCACCAGAGCGCCGGAAGCGGTCGGGGCGGGCAGATCGCCGGCGCGAAAGGCGATGAGGTCGGCCAGGCTGCGGGACTTGGCCTGCTCCATGCAGGCGAAGGCGGACTCGGGGTGATCGCGCAGCATCCACACCAGGCTTTCGAAGATGGCCTGTTTGTCTTTAAGGAAGGCGATTTTGAGTTCTTCGCCGCGCAGGCTGCTGCGCAGGCGCTCGAGGCCGGCGTGCGCGTTGCGGTAGGCAGCCAACGCCGCGGTGGAGTCATGGAGCGCCTCCCGCACCTGCCCCAGCACCCACCAGGCGTGGCAGGCCAGCGCCGGGGTTTCGGCCTCGCGCAGGCGCTGGAGCGCGGAGCGGCAGAGCGGCAGAGCCCGGGCGGCGCGGCCGCCGGCCAGGTCCAGCCGGGCCAGCAACAACTCGCACAGCGCCGCCTTGCCGGCCAGGGAGGATTGGACGAAGAAGCGCAGGGCGGCGAGCGCCAGCCGCCGCGCGCGCGGGTACCGCCCCGCCTCGAACAGCACCAGCGCCTGGTAGAGATCGATGAGCGCCGGCCACACCTGGTTGGCCTCCCGGACGAAGAGCTTGCGGGCTTCTGTAAACAGCCGGAGGGCATAGGCGTGGTTGCTTTGGCGGCTCACCGCGATAGCCAGAAAGGCCATGGCCTTGGCGGTCTCATATCCCATGGCGAGCCGGCGGAACTGTTCGAGCGCACTGCGGGCCAGGTCGGCGGCGTCGTCCACCAGGTTCAGTTCCAAATACATCTCGGACTGATCGAGGTCGCAGAGGGCGGCGTGGTAGCGGTTATCGAAGCGGCGGCAGTGTTCGCGCGCCTGGTCGTAGAGATCGATGGCCCGCACGTATTCGCCGCGCAGGTAGTGGAGGTAGGCGATGTTGTAGTCGGCCTCGGCCACCAGCAGGGGCATGCCGTTGCGCTCGCAGCACTCGCGGGCTTCGCGGTAGTGTTCCAGCGCGCCTGTGAAATCGTTGAGGCTGATGGAGCAGACCGCCATGTTGCTGAGCACGGCGGCAAGGTCCTGGGGGCCGCCGATGGCGCGCAGCTCGCGGCAGGCGCGGGTGTAGTAGCGCAGGGCCTCTGCGAAGCGGTCCTGGCGGTAGTAGATGTTGCCGGTATTGGAATCGAGGCGGGCGAGGCGCAGGCGGTCGCCAGAGCGCTCGAAGATGGCGCGCGCTTCGGCGGCCCACTCGAGCGCCTGGGAGTAGCGGCCCAGGTAGATGAGGCTATGAAGCCCGCCGCTGAGGGTCCGGCCGATATCCACCTCGCGGCCCAACGCGCGCAGCAGCCGGAGGGCGGATTCGTAGCGGCCCACGGCCTGCTCGTAGCGGCCGCGGGCATACAGGACATGGCCGGTGGCGCGCAGGCCCTGGGCGCGGCACCAGGGATCGCCGAGGCAGGCCGCCAGCCAGCGCACCGCCTGCGCCAGCCGGGCGGCGCGCTCCAGGTCCGCGCGCGTGAGCCGCACGGCCTCGTCGTAGATGGCTTCCACCGCGGCGGGGTTGTGCAGGGCGGCGGCGGAACGCAGGAACTCGCGGCGCGCGCGACCGTCGGCGATCTCCGCTACGCGGGCGACCAGTTCC
Source organism: Bryobacteraceae bacterium (assembly GCA_041685075.1). Classification (GTDB taxonomy): domain Bacteria; phylum Acidobacteriota; class Terriglobia; order Bryobacterales; family Bryobacteraceae; genus JAMCRM01. The sequence goes on along the minus strand of JAWLGN010000021.1, from coordinate 19,969 downwards.
GCAACCGTGCCGCGGGAGGTCATGACTTCGGGTCGAAACCCATCTCCTCGAGCTTCTGCTGCAGCTTCTTCAGACATCGGCCGCGGATGAATCCAATGGAGCCGGTGGCCAGGCCGAGCCGCCGGGCCACCTCCGCGTAGGGTATCGCGGGGCTCTCGTAGAAGAGCAGGCGGATCATCTCCCGGCAGCGCGGGGGAAGCACGGCCACGGCGTCGCGGAGGATCTGCTCGCGCTCCAGTTCTTGCAGGATATGGAAGGCGCTGTCGCCGCCGGCCACGCCGTCCGCCAACTCGTCCGGCTCGCCATCCACGGTGGGGGCCTGCTTGCGCTTCCAGTGCAGGCACTTGTGTGTGGTCACGGTAATGAGCCAGGCGCGCAGCGAGTTGGCGTTGCGCAGGCGCGGCAGCTCGGAGAACAGCTCCAGGCAGACGGCCTGGAAGATGTCGGCGGCGTCTTCCGGGGTGGCCTGGTACTTGGATGGGATGGAGTAGATCAGGCGCTTGTACTTGTCGATGAGGGCGTTCCAGGCCTGTTCGTTGCCGGCCAGGCATTCGGCCACCAGCCGCTCATCGCTTGTAGCGGGGCTGAAGGGCTTCATGGAGCCGGCGACCCGGGAGTCCAGTAGAGTTCCTCGACGTTCCATAGCGTATGGTGGTCGAGCAGAGCCGGCCGGAAGTTGGCAAGGCCGGTTTTGGCGCCCACCAGAACATGGGGGCTCGCCAGCGGGACGATGGGCAGGTGCGCGGCGGCGAGTTCCTGCACGCGATCGTACAAACGTTTGCGTTCGGCCGGCCGCATGGTGATTAACTGCCGCTGCATCAAACTGTCGATTTCGGCCTCCCAGGCGGTGGCGGGACGGGTGCGCCCCAGGTCCCAGAGATGAGTACCGCCGGTGGAGAGCCAGACATTCATTTCCGAAGCGGGGTCGGCATCGCCGCCGCCCAAACCAAGCACCACGGCATCGTAGTCGCGCGACTGGAAGATGCGGTCGAGCAGGCTGCGAAATTCGAGCGTCACGACGCGCGCGGCAATGCCCACCTGGCGCAGGTCGTCCTGGATGATGGCGGCCATCTGGACGCGTTCGGGACTGCTGGAAGAGGCCGCGATGGTGAACTCCACCCTGCGGCCGCTACTATCGAACAACTCGCCGGCGGCGTTCCGGGTAAAGCCCGCGGCGCCGAGGAGCCGGCGGGCGCGTTCGAGAGATCGGCCGAGCGGCGGCAACGCCGGGTTCACCCAGGCCCGGTTGCCGGGGGTGACGTGGCTGCTCAGCGCCGCGGCGCGTCCGCCGTAGACCAGCCGCACGATGGCGTCGCGGTCGATGGCGGCGGAAACGGCCTGGCGGAAACGCTCATCGCGAAACCACCGCTGCCGGGCCACGACCCGCGGCAGGTTGCGGTCCTCCAGGTTGTTCAGGTTGAAGAACAGAAAGTTGTACTCCAGGCTGGGGCCCAGGTCGAGCATGCGGTAGCCCCGGGCCCGTTGCTCCTTTTCGAGCACCGCGAAGTTGCGCGCGCCCACGCGGCCGATGATGTCCGTCTCGCCGGCCTGGAAACGGATCACCTGGGCGTCCTCGCCGGGAACGAAGAGAAAGACCAGCTCGTCGAGATAGGGCAGCCGGACGCCGGCGCGATCGGTCTTCCAGTAGTAGGGGTTGCGCTGGAGGACGATGCGCTGGCCGGGGATGTACTGCTTCAGGCGGAACGGTCCGAGGCCGGCCATGGCGGCGGGCGGGGTATCGAGGCTCCAGGCCCGGTCGAGGCGGCCTTCGCGGTAGGGCTCCTCCAGCAGGTGGCGCGGCAGGATGGCGATGCTGTCGAAGATGCGTTCGGCGGGCGCGTAAGGGGCGGCCGTTTCGAGCACCACCGTGTAATCCCCGCGGCTGCCGACGGTGACGGGCTTGCCGCCCACCACCAGGAGATCGCGCTGCGGCGAGCGCAGCTTTTCGTCGAGATAGACCTGGAAGGTGAAGACCACGTCGGCCGCGGTGAAGGGCCGGCCGTCGGAGAAGCGCACGCCGCGGCGGAGCTGGAGGGTGAAGCGGCGGCCGCCGTTGGTCACAGTGCAGGAGGTAGCCAGGGCGGGGATCGTGCCGTGGGTGGCGCGGTCGATGTGGATGAGATCGGCCATCATGCGGCGGATGACCTCGCGCGAGGCGCTATCAGCGGCCGTGACGGGGTTGAGCGTCTTGGGCTCGGCACGCTGCGCGGCGACCAAACGGCCTCCGCGACGGCCGGGTTGGCCGGTGGTTACCTGTACCTGCGCCGGTGCTATGGCGGCCGCGACGAGGCAGGTGCACAGGATTCCGCCGATCGCGCGGAGTCCTGCCCGCAGCGACAAGCTCGAGGGCATCATGGAGCCGATTCGCGGGATTCGAGCAAAACACCCGCGAGACTCAAGTATCCCAGGAAGACAGGTACCATTGCCAGTGCTGGCGCCGCCATCCACCAATAAGAGACCAGGACGTGGTAGTGGGAGAGGGCGGCCAGCATGTTGCCCCAACTGGGGACCGGCTCCCCGACGCCCAGGCCCAAAAACGAAAGGGTCACCTCCGCCAGAATGTACTGGGGCACCAGCAGGGTGGCCTGCGTGAGGGCCACCGCCATCGTCTGGGGCAGCACGTGGCGGCGCAGGATGTGGGCGTGGGAGGCGCCGAAGCCGCGGGCTGCCACGACGTAACCGCGCTCTTTGGCGCTGAGAGCCACCCCGCGCACCAGGCGCGCCGGCCGCGCCCATCCGGCCAGCCCGATGACGGCGGCAAGAAACAGCAGGGCGCGCTCCGGCGCCACGTCCAGCGGCAGAAAAGCGCGCAGGGCAAAGAGCAGGTAGAGCCAGGGCAGCGCCAGGAAGAATTCGGAGGCGCGCATGACGGCGGCGTCGAGCCGTCCGCCGCGGTATCCGGCCAGCGCCCCGGCCACCCATCCCGCGCCCAGCGAGAGAGCCGCGGCCAGCAGTCCCGCGGCGAGCGAGATGCGGCCGCCGTGGAGCAGGCGGGAAAACTGGTCGCGGCCGTATTGGTCGCTGCCGAGCACGAAGATGCGCGCCGGGGCGTCCACGCCGAACAGGTGCAGGCGGCCTTCGTCGTCGCGCACGAACCAGCGCACCGGGCAGGCGCGCTCCTCGCAGCCCGCGATGCCCGGGGGAGCATAGGGGTAGCGGCGGTCCTGCTCGGCCGGGTGGTAAGGCGCCAGGTACCCGGCCAGCAGCACCGCCGCGTGCACCGCGCCCAGCAGCGCGAGCGCCGCAACGGCCGCCTTACGCGGTACGAATTCGCGGATCCGCCACATAGAGCAGCACGTCGGCGAGCAGGTTGCCCGCTATCAAGAAAACGGCGGAGAAGAGCACGCCGTCGATCACCACGAACAGGTCGCGGGCCATAATGGCCTCGACCAACAGCGGCCCCAGCCCGGGCCAGCCCATCACCACTTCGATCAGCAGGGAAGCGCTCAACAGCGTTCCTATGGAGAGACCGAACAGGGACACCAGCGGATTGGCCGCGGCCGGCAGCGCATGGCGCCATAACAGCCGGAGGGGCGGGATACCGTGCGCGCGGGCGGCCCGGATGAAGGGAGCATCCAGCACTTCCACCACCGCGGCGCGCACGTGGCGCACCAACAGCGGCAGGCCGCCGAGCACCAGCGCCGCCACCGGGAGCACCATGTGGGCGGCGAGATCGAGCAGGCCGCCCGCGCCCGGCGTGACCATGCCGCCGGCGGGAAGGGCGCGGGTGCGCACGGCGAACATGAGGAGTGCCAGGGCCAGCAACAGGTCCGGTATGGCCAGCAGAAGGGCGGTTGCCGCGGCGCCGCTGCGGTCCACCCAGCCGCCGCGCCGGGCGGCGAACCACAGGCCCAGCGGGACGGCCGCCAGCCACGAAAGCAGCGCGGCCGTGATGGTCAGAACCAGGGTGTTGCGCGCGCGCGTCCACACCAGCGGCGCGGCGGGCATGTTGTAGGCGAAGGAGTGGCCGAAATCGCCGCGGGCCGCGGACGCCAGCCAGCGCCCGTACTTCACCGGAAGGGGATCGTCCAGGCCGTGGCGCTGGCGGAGCGCAGCCAGGGTTTCGGGGGCGATTTGGGGGTCCAGCCGCATCTCCGAGAGGTAATCGCCGGGAGCCATCTCGAGGAACAGGAACGAGAGTGCCGAGACGCCGAACAACAGCAGCGCCGCGTGCGCCAGGCGGCGCATCAGCCAGCGCATGGCAGCTCCGGGATGGCGGCCACCAGGGCGCGGGTATGGGGATGGCGCGGGTCGGCCAGCAGATCGAGCGGCGCGCCGCGTTCCACGATGCGGCCGGCGTGCATTACCGCGATCTCCGACGCCACCCGCGCAGCCAACCGAAGATCGTGGCTGATCAATAGATAGGTGAGGCCGCGGCTGCGCTGGAGATCGAAGAGCAAATTCATGATCTGGCCCTGCACCGAAAGGTCCAGGCCGGAGAGCGTTTCATCGAGAATCAGGAGAGCGGGTTCGAGCGCCAGGGCGCGGGCCAGCGCCAGCCGCTGCCGCTGGCCGCCGCTGAACCGGTGCGGCAGGTCGCCGGCGCGGTGGGCGGCCAGACCCACCTGCTCCATCAGTTCGAGGGCGCGGAGGCGGGCGTTCGGGCAGCGGCGCACCACCAGGGGTTCGGCCACGAGATCGGCGGCGCGCATGCGCGGGTTCAGCGAGCCGGCGGCGTCCTGAAATACGAGTTGCACCGGCCCGCCGGCGGTTATTTCCCCGCAATCCGGCGCTTCCAGTCCCGCCAGGCACAGCGCCAGGGTAGACTTTCCGCTGCCGGATTCCCCGACCAGCGCCAGGGTAGCGCCGCGCGGGATCTCGAGATCTACGCCGTCGAGCGCCTGCACGGGATGGCCTCCGCGGCGCCCCCTCCAGCGCTTCGAAAGATTCCGGGCGGTTACCAGCGGATCATGCGGCATGGTGGAAGCACCGCACTCGCAGGCCCTGGGGGTCGCGTTCATTACAGGGATCGAAGACTTCCGGGCACCGGGGAGCGAAGGGGCAACCCGGTGGGGGCGCGGCGGGGTCGGGTGGAGCGCCGGGAATGACGGCCAGCGGCCCGCGGTCGCCGGGGCGGGGCACACAGGCCAGCAGCGCGCGGGTGTAGGGGTGCAGCGGAGCGGAGAGCACTTCGGCGAAACCGCCCTGTTCGACGACGCGGCCGGCGTACATCACCAGCAGGCGGTCGGCGATGCCGGCGAGGACAGCCGGGTCGTGGGTCACCAGCAGAATGGCGGAGCCGCGGCGTTTGAGATCGGCCAGCAGGGCCAGGACGTCCGCCTGGATGGTGGGATCGAGCGCGGAGGTGGGTTCGTCGGCGATCAGCAGCGCGGGTTCCAAGGCCACGGCTTGAGCGATGGCCACGCGCTGGCGCTGACCGCCGCTCAACTGGTGAGGATAGGCCCCGGCGATACGCGCGGCATCGGCGCCGCAAAGGCGCTCGAGCACTTCGACCGCATAACCGCGGCACCGCGCGCCGCTCCAGCGGCGGTGCGCCCGGACCACTTCGGCAATTTGGGTTCCGGCGCGCATCACGGGGTTGAGCGCCAGCGCGGGTTCCTGGGAGATGAGCGCGATGGCAGCGCCGCGCAACGCACGCAGCCACCGCTCCGGCTGGCGCAGCAGGTCCGTGCCGCGGAAGAGGACCTCGCCGCGGACCGCGCGCGCGGCAGGGGGCAGCAGCCCGGCCACAGCAAGCGCCAGGGTAGTCTTGCCGGAGCCGGATTCACCGAGCACTCCGGTGATCTCGCCCGGCGTCATGCGGAAGGTGGCGTCCTCGACGGCGGAGGCCGCCCCGTACGCGACGCTCAGGCCGCGTACCTCGAGTAGGGATTCCTGTGCCGTTTGGCTACCATCTTGTCGCAGTAATGGCGGCGCCGCAAGCGCGCGCCTTCCGCCCGCCGTCTTATGATTGAGGCGTGAGCACGGCGGCGAAGGCGGGGGCGGCGCGGGGCGTTCATCCGGCGACGCGCCCGGCCGCGCTCGTTCTGTTCGTACTGGCGCTGGCGGGCGCGCACCTTTGGATGCTGCCGCTTCCGCTCCATTGGGACGAACTGGGGCACTTTGTGCCAGCGGCGCTGGACCTCTACCGCGAGGGCGCCTGGGTGCCGCGGTCGGTGCCGCCGAACGTGCATCCGCCGGGGCTGGCGGCTTATCTCGCCGGTGTGTGGCTGGTGTTCGGATACTCGCTGGCGGTGACGCGCGCGGCCATGCTGGCGCTTTCCGCACTGGCGTTGTGGGTTGCATGGTTGCTGGCGCGCGAGTTGTGCCGCGGCGCAGCGGATCTGGCGACGGCGCTGCTGCTGGTTTCGCCGGTATTCTTCGCCCAGGCCGTGATGGCGCACCTGGACATGGGCGCCATGCTGTTCACCTCGCTGGCGCTGCTATGGTTTCTACGAGAGCGGCTGGCGCCGGCGGCGCTGGCTTGCGCGGCGCTGGTGATGGTGAAAGAGACCGGCGCGGTGGTGCCCCTGGTATTCGCCTGCCGGCTGGCGTGGGAGGGGCGGCGGCGCGAGGCGGCGCTATTCCTGCTGCCGCTGGCGCCGCTGGCCGGGTGGCTGCTGGTGCTGGAGCGCGAGACCGGACACCTGTTCGGCAACACCGGCTTTGCCGAGTACAACGTGATGTATCCCCTGCACCCGGTGCGGCTGGCGGCGGCGGCGGCGCGGCGGCTGCATTACCTGTTCATCGCCGATTTTCACTGGGTGGGGACGGCGGCGCTGGCGCTGGCGTGGCGCCGGGGCGTGTTCGCGGGGCGGGGGTGGCACACGGCGGGCGCGCTCGCGGCCGCGCACACCGCCGCCGTCACGCTGTCGGGCGGCGCGGTGCTGGAACGCTATCTGCTGCCGATCCTGCCGGTGCTCTACGCGGCTATGGCGGCGGCCATCACGGGAATCCAGAGCCGGTTCCGTTTCGCCGCGGCGGCGGTACTGGCCGCGGGCCTGGCGGCGGGCAATTTCTGGAATCCGCCCTACCCGCATCCGCCGGAGAACAACCTGGGGTGGACCGATTACGTGAGGGTGCAGCAAGAGGCCGCGGCCTTTGTGGAGGCGCGTTACGGCGGGCAGCACGCCGTCGCCACCGCCTGGCCCCTCAGCGCGGCGCTGGTCCGGCCCGAGGCGGGATACGTGGCCACGCCGCTCGAGGTCACGGGGCTTCCCGACTTCCGCCCCGCCACGCTGGACGCCATCGACTGGGAACAGACGCCGGTGCTGGTATACTTCACCGAGCTTCCGGAGAGCGCCCCGGGCTTTTCTCGCAATGAGACGGCAATCCGCCTGCGTCGCCGCTACTGGCGTTGGGAACCGGACATCGCCCCTGCGGAATTCCGCGCACGGCGGCCTTTTCTCCATTCGGTGGGACGGTGGCGGCGAGGCGGGTATTTGGTGGAAGTATATGAAAAAAGGGGGCGGAAAACCGCCCCCTGATTCAATTACGCTCCTTAGGAGGAGGCCGGCTTGGCAGCGCCGGGTTTGAACTTCTCGATCTCGTTGAAGTAGACCCGGCGCCCCTCTTCCATGGCCAGGTTGGTCAGGATCACGGCGGTGGAATCCTGCAACCCGATCTCCAGGTCTGCCTTCACCTTCCTGTTGGGGTTCTTGCAGCACAGGAAGAAGTCTTCCATCTGGACATCCACCGGATTGCGGTCCTCTTCCGGTACCATGATGCCCTTGCTGTAGAGCCAGCGGCGGGCGAACTTGGCCTCGCGGGCGAGGAAAGAGTCGTTGGCGGCGGCCGTGTCCTTGGGCAGCAGCAGCGGGTAGCCCCGCATGGCCGCGGCGGTGGTCATGGTGGCGCCGGCAACGAAGGCTTCTTTCTCCTGCTCCGGTTTGTTCACCTGGGTGGCGCTGATGGGCTTGGGCTCGCGGTACCACAGCCCGATGGCGGGGTTGCGATCGTCCCCGATGGTGATCTCGATGCACCCGCCGGTGCCCATGATGATCTCGCCGAACTCCACGCGCTGCGCCTGGAGCATGTCCAGGTGCGAGTTGGTGCTGATGGAGGAGTAGAGCAGCTTGCGGCCCTTGGGATAGTTGAAGATGAACTGGATGTTGTCGAAGACGTCGCGGCCGTCTTTGTAGTAGTCGATGCCGCCGACACCCACGACGAATTCGGGATGGGCGCCGAACATCCAGTCGGCCACGTCCATCTGGTGAGAAGCCAGCTCTGCCGTATTTCCGCCGGCGTACTCCTTGTACATGCGCCAGTTGATCTTGCGATCGAGCTTGGGATCGGGCACGGGGCGCCGCTGGTTGGAGTTGCGGTGCCATTGCGCGCGGACGTGGGTCACGTCGCCGAGCAACCCCTGATCGATCATCTGCTTGGCGGTCTGGTAGAAGAGGCTGTAGCGCCGCTGGAGGCCCGTCTGGAGCACCTGGTTGGGCCTGGAGTTCTTCAGCGCGCGCAGCAGGTGCACCTCTTCGGGCTTATGCACCAGGCTCTTTTCGCAGAAGACGTGCTTGCCGGCCTCGAGCGCATCCCGCGTGACGGGGAAGTGCATGTAAAGCGGCGTGGTCACCAGGACGGCGTCGACGTCCTTGCGGGCCAACAACTCGCGGTAGTCCTTATAGGTGGCGGGGTTGTTGCCGACGGTATCGACGCCCTGTTGCAGGCGCTCGTCCCAATCGTCGCAAAGGGCCACGCACCGGCCGTTTTCCACCGCCTTCAAGTGCTTCAATAGATAGGTTCCGCGGCTGCCAGTCCCGATCATGCCGTAGGCGACCTGTTCGTTGGCGGCCCTGACTGTGTTAATCCCTGGGAAGCCCTCCACTTTCTGCGCCGCAGCGGCTACGGCTGTGACGGCAGTGGCGGTCTTAACAAAGTCGCGGCGGGAGACTGCTTGGTCTTTCGACATTAGACGACCGTCCTTCATCAACGAGGATTTCACCCCAGATTGTAGCATGCACAGCGGCACGCGGAAATCAACGGCTCGCGGCCGGCTTGACAACGGCCGTGCCGCGCCGGAAGGATGGAAGTCGGCGATGAAGATCTGGGATATGCACGTGCACCCCATCTGGGAAAGGGTCCCCGGGCAGGGGGTGGTGGAGAAGGTCGAAAACCTGCTGCGGCTGGCCGATCGCATGGGGATCGAGCGGCTGGGTTTGTTTCTCGAAACCGGCAAGGAGGACCGCGAAATCGAACGCCTGTTCGCGCTGCACGGCGAGCGCCTGTTCGGCTTCATCTGGTTGATCCTATGGAACGTGCCGGTAGAGCGCAACGTGGCCCTCATGAACCGCTGGATACGGGATGGCCCGCTGATGGGGATCAAGCTGGGAGGCAACAGCGCCCACTGCCACCTCCCCGAGCACGATGCCGTGTTCACCTACGCCGCCTCGCTGCGGGCCGTGATCTACATCCATACCTGGCTGAAGGTGGGGGGCGATCCGCCGCATCCCGGCGGTGGCAACCTGGCCCATGAATCGACGCCCCAGGAAGTGGCGCTGCTGGGAGCGCGCCACCCGAAGATGCCGCTCATCTGCGGGCATACGGGCGGCGACTGGGAACTGGGCATCCGCGCGGTGCGGGCGCAGCCGAACGTTTCGGTCGAGATCGGGGGCGGCTTTCCCTCCTGCGGGCAGGTGGAGATGGCGGTGAAGGAACTGGGCGCCTCGCGGGTGATCTACGGCAGCGACATCCCCGGGCGGGGCTTCGCCACCCAGCTCGCCAAGGTGTACGGCGCGGCCATCCCGGAGCGGGACAAAGAACAAATCTTTTGCGGCAATATCCGGCGGCTGCTGGCGCCGATTGCCGCCATCAAGGGGTGGAAGTTATGAAGCGGCGGAGCTTTCTGACCGCACCCGTTGCAGCCGCGGCGCTGGCGCGGGGCGCCGGCGCGCAGGCGGCGGAGGGAATCGTCGATACCTGCGTGTACCTGGGGCAGTGGCCGTTCCGGCACTTGCCGGTGGAGGGCGCCGCCGCGCTGGTGGCGCTGCTCCGGCGCCACGGCATCGTCCAGGCCTGGGCGGGGAACTTCGAAGCCCTGCTGCACAAAGACCTCGCTGCCTCCAACGCGCGGCTGGCCGCCGAATGCCGCCAGCACGGCCGCGGGTTGCTGGTGCCCTTCGGGTGCGTCAACCCCCTCCTGCCGGACTGGGAGGAGGACCTGCGCCGCTGCCACGAGGATCTCGGCATGCCGGGCATCCGGGTGCATCCCAACTACCACAACTACACCTTGCGGGATCCGGCCTTCGAGCGCCTGCTGCGCGATGCCGCCGCGCGCGGTGTCCTCGTCCAGGTGGTCTGCTGGATGGAGGACGAACGGCATCACAACCCGCGCATGAGGGTGCCCTCCGTCGACCTGGCGCCGCTGGCGGAACTGCTGGAGCGCGTGCCGAAGGCGCGGGTGGTGGTATCGAACGGCTTTCAGTCGGTGAACCCGACCAACCCGATTTTGAAGGCACTGCGCGGCTACTCCCGGGTGGCGGTGGATTTCGCCAGGTCCGACGCCCTGATGGAGTTGCGGGTACTCATCGAGGCGGCGGGCATCGAGCGGGTGGTGTTCGGTTCCTATGCGCCCATGTTCTACATCGAGGCTTCGGAGTTGAAGATGCGCGAGATCGAGCTGAGCGCCGCCGAAGCCGCGGCCATCCAGGCGGGCAACGCTCGACGGCTGCTGGCGCAGGCGTGACCGGCTAACTACAGGCGGGCCGGGCCTGCGCGGCGGGAAGGAACGCTTCCACCTCGGCGCGCGTGGGGATGGAGGCCTGGGCACCGGGGCGGGTTACCGAAATGGCCGCCGCGGCCGAGGCGAAGCGCAGGGCGTCCGGAAAGCTGCGGTTTTCCGCAAGCGCCACGGCCAGGCCGGCGTTGAAAGTGTCGCCCGCGGCGGTGGTGTCGCACGGCTCCACCTGGAAAGCGGGGACGTGCCCCGACGTCTGCCCATCGGTCCAATAGCAGCCGCGGTCGCCGAGCTTGAGGACTACGGTGCGGGGGCCGGCGGCTCGCAATTCCGCGGCCAGCCCGGGAGCGTCGGAGACCGCCACGCGGGCAGCTTTGCGGCCGAGCAGCAGGAGAGCCTCGCTTTCGTTCGGCGTGAGGATGTCCACCTGCGCCAGCAGGTCCCGGGAGAGCGGCTGCGCGGGGGCGGGGTCCAGCATGGTGCGGAGGCCTTCCTCGCGCGCGAGCGCGAGCGCCGCGGCCACCGTGTCCAGCGGCGTCTCGAGCTGGAACAGCCCCAGGGATCCACCGCGGAAGACCTTCCGCATAGCCTCGACATCGGCCGCCGCCAGCTCGCTGTTGGCGCCGGAGGCGACCACGATGGAGTTCTGCCCGCTTCGATCCACCCAGATGTGCGCCACGCCGGTGGGCGCAGAGCGCGTGGCGTGCACCGCGGAGACATCCACGCCGGCAGCCGAAAGGCTGGCCTTGAGATGATCGGCGAAGACGTCGTAGCCGACGCGGCCGATCATCCGCGCCTCCACGGCGCCCGCCCCGAGTTTGCCCGCCGCGCACGCCTGGTTGGCGCCTTTGCCTCCGGGGATCATGCGGAAATCGCGGCCCAGTACGGTCTCTCCGGGCGCCGGCAGGTGCTCCACCGACACCACGAAATCCATATTTAAGCTGCCGACCACCACCACCGCGGGTTTCATCGGCTCAGGTCGATCCCCAATTTTTTCAACTCCTCGGAGTAGTAACGCCGGTGGAGCAGGTCCCATTCCTCGGTGCCTTCGGGAATTTCGCGTTTCTGCGTGCGGATCTTCTGCCGCGCCAGGCGGTCCACCCGATCCTCGATCGTAAGGATCTCGGTCATGGCGCGCACGATTTCCAGGCGCAGGTCATTGGCCGGCTTCTTCACGCGCAACTCGCGCGACTTGCGCAGCGCGGCGGTGAGCTTGTGCGACATGTCCGTGACCTTGTCGCGGGAGAGCTTCATGGCATCGCCGGTGTCCCGCCCCGAGGCGCGGATCACCTTGCGCTGGGCGATCAGGGTGTTCTTGATGCGGCGGAACATCTCCTGGTAGCTGACGCCCTCGCGGCGCATGTAATCGCTGTATTCGCTCAGGATCTCCCGCACCTCGTCGTTGAGGCGGTCCTCCACGGCCAGCTCATCGATGATGATCGAAGCGATCAGTTCCGCCACTCCATCCGGATTAGCGGTTTCCATGTATACGGGGCTCAGTTTCCTGACGATCTGTCGTGATAGGTAGGCTACGAATTCCCTGGCAAGCAACATTGATGATCGCCTTGTAGTTTATCACGCGAGATAGAGTATGATCGTGCTCTATGGCAGTGCCCGCGGGCGTGAGAGCGCCCTCCCGGAGCGCGTTTGTGGCCCGCTGGACGCCGGTCGCAAGCATGTGGCTGGTCTCGTTGATCAGCTACATCGATCGCAATACCCTGGCCCTGCTGGCGCCTACGATTCTCCAAGAGACGGGGCTGACCGGTGAGCAATACGGTCTGATCATCGCGGGATTTTCCGTGGCATATACCATCGGAAACCCGCTGTGGGGGCGCATTTTGGACCGCATCGGGCTGCGGCGCGGGATGGCCGCGGCGGTCTCGATGTGGACGGCGGCATCGGCATCGCACGCGCTGGCCTCGGGCTTCGGAGGTTTCGCGGCGGCGCGCGCGGCTCTCGGCTTCGGAGAAGGGGCCACTTTCCCCGGGGGCCTGCGGACCGTCACCCAGACGCTGCCGCCCGGCGCGCGTGGGCGCGGCATCGCGGTGGCCTACAGCGGCGGTTCTTTGGGCGCCATCGTCACGCCCCTGATTGTCACCCCCGTGTTCCTGGCCTGGGGATGGCGGGGCGCGTTCATCTTTACCGGCGCCGTGGGGGTGGCCTGGCTGATCCTGTGGGGCTTCATCTCGCGGCGCCCGGACGTGCGGGCCGTGCCGGGGCGCGAGGAGGCGGCGGCTGCGGGCGGCGCCGCGCCCCGGCTGGCCGATCCCCGGCTGTGGAGCTTCATGTGCGCCTACGCATTGGGCGCCCTGCCCATCGGCTTCGTGCTCTACGGCGCGGCCATCTACCTGGCGCAGGCGCTCCAACAGAGCCAGGCGGTGATCGGCACGGTGCTGTGGATTCCGCCGGTGGGCTGGGAGCTGGGCTACTTCTTCTGGGGATGGCTGGCGGACCGCGGCAAGCCGCTGGGCAGCCTGATGGCCGCGGCGGCGGTGCTGTGCCTGCCGCTTGCGGCGCTGCCGTGGGCCGCTTCGCTGGCGGTTTTCATGACCGGGCTTTTCGTGGTGATGTTCGGGGCCTCCGGCTTCATCGTGCTGTCGATGGCTTACGGGACGCGGGTCTTCTCGTCGGCCCATTCCAGCCTGGTAGCGGGCGTCGGGGCGGGATCCTGGAGCGCCGCGGTGGCGGTGTTCATGCCGGTGCTGGGGCGGCTGTTCGACCTGCACCGCTACGAGGAGGCCTTCTTTATCGCGGCGGGCTTCCCGGCCGTGGGGCTGCTCTCCTGGCGCCTCCTGGACCGCCCGCCGCGCCGCCCGACCGGCGCCGGTGTCCCCTTGTTATGATGTGGGTTAGCTTACTACCGGAGAACGAAGCTTATGGCGGACAAAATCGAGCGCCGGGATTTCCTGCGGAAATCCGTCGCGGCGGCCGTCGCGGCGGGACCCGCCGTGATTTCCGCGCGCGGGCAGAACGACAAAATCACCCTCGGCTGGATTGGCGTGGGTACCCGCGGGGACTATGGCATCAGGTGGCTCAAAGAGGCCGCGCCGAACGATATCCACTTCAAGGCCGTCTGCGACACCTACCAGGGCTACATCGCACGGGCCAAGGATAACGTCAACACCACCTGGGGCAACACGCCCCAGACCTACGTGGACTACAGGGATCTGTTGAAGGACAAGTCCATCGACGCGGTCTTCATCATGACCCCCGAGCACCTGCACCACGAAATGACCATTGCGGCGCTCAACGCCGGCAAGCACGTCTACATCGAAAAACCCCTGGCCCAGACCATCGAGCAGGGCTGGGAAATTATCGAGGCGTGGAAGAAATCCGGCAAGGTCTGCCAGGTGGGCACGCAGAACCGCAGCTCATCGCTCTATAAGAAGGCCAAGGAACTGGTGGCCCAGGGGCTGATCGGCGACGTCCACTACGTGCGCGCGTTCTGGTACCGCAACAGTCCGCCAAACCAGCCGGCCTGGCGCTACAACATTCCCGCGGAAGCGAACGAATCCAACACCGATTGGAAGCGCTTCCTGGGTCCCGCTCCGAAGCGTCCCTTCGACAAGCGGCGCTACTTCCAGTGGCGGCTCTACTGGGATTACTCCGGCGGCATCTCCACGGACCTCCTGGTGCACCAGACCGACATCGTCAACTTCATGCTGGGCAAGACGACGCCGTCCTCCTGCATGGCCTCCGGGGCGATCTACCGGTGGACCGGCGCCGACGACGACCGCGACGCTCCCGACACCCTCAGCGCCGTCTACGAGTACCCCGGCCGCCTGCACCTGAACTACTCCTGCTACTTCGGCAACGTCCGCTACGGCTACGGCGAGCAGTTGATGGGCAACGAGGGCACCATCGAAGTGCTCAACCGGCAGGATCTCTACTTCTGGCCGGAGAACTACCGCGGCGTTTCCGACGCGGTGAAGAACAAGCCGCCCATCCACCTCAACGGACAGAAGGACTTCAAGGAAGCCGATGGCGCCATCAACCACTTCCGCAACTTCATCAACGCCATCCTGGGCAAAGAAAAAGTGATCGCGCCGCCCGACGTGGGCCAGCAGGCCGCCATCTCCGGCCACATGGCTACCCTGTCGCTCAGGAACGGAAAGAAGATTCTCTGGGACGACGGCGCCAGCAAGTATCGCTTCGTTTAAGAAAGTAGAAGGGCAAGGCCGTGGGATGCTGCTGTACCCACGGCTTTCGTTTTTGTTATAGGATAGGCACTCTATGTCAGCCAAAGTCTCCACGGCCCGCCTGATTCCGGCGGTGATCCTCGCAATTCTCGTATATGGCATGATCGCCGCTATGCTGGGGACGCTGCTTCCCCAACTGGCCGAGAGGTTCGGACTCTCGGATGGCGATAAGGGGATGGTCGCCCTGGCGCAGGCGCTCGGCCTGATGATCGCCTCGGTATCGGTCGGTCCCCTGATTGATAACAAGGGAAAGAAGACCGGCCTGGTGCTCGGGCTGGGGACGGTCGCGGCGGTGCTGTTCGTACTGCCCAACTCTACCGGCTTCGGTATGCTGGCCACCCTGATGTTCCTCCTGGGCCTGGGGGGCGGCATCATCGTTACCGCGGCGAACGCGCTGGTGAGCGACGTGAGCGAAGAACGCCGCGCCGCGCTGTTCAACCTGGTGAACCTCTTCTTCGGTCTGGGTGGTCTGCTCACCCCCGCGGTGGCCGGCTTCCTGTTTGCCGATAACACCATCGGGCTGGCCTACCTGGTGGCGGTACTGACGGCGGTCACCTTCGCGGTGCACGCCATCACCCCCATGCCGCCGCCCACCGGCGAGCGTGGGTTCAAGTCTTCCGAAGCGGGGGCGGTGTTGGGCCGGCCGGTGCTCTGGCTGCTGGCGCTGTTCAATTTCCTCTACGTGGGCTGCGAAGTCGGGGTATGGAACTGGCTCACCAGCTACCTGGTTTCGCGCGGCGTTCCCGAGGCCAGCGCGCTGAAGATTCTCTCGCTGGGCTTCGCGTTGGGCCTGCTGGTTGGGCGCGTGGCGGTCTCCCCGATTCTGATCAAGGTGCGGGCGGCCACCGTTACCCTGTGGGCCGCGGTGCTGATGGCCATCACGACGTTCGTGATGCTGCAGACCGCCGACCCGGTCACTGCCGGAGCGGCCGTTTTCCTGACGGGCATTGCCATGGCGCCGGTCTTCCCCACCACGCTGGCGATGGTCGGGGACGTCTTCCCGCGCATGACCGCCACGGCCATGGGGATCGTGATCACCAGCGGGTGGATCGGCTCGGCCGTCACCTCACCGGTGATCGGGCGTATTGCCGACGCCACCAGCCTGGGAACCGCGCTGCTGCTGCTGCCCGCCTTCTCCGTTGTCATGGTGGTGGTGAACCTGGCGCTGCGCCCCCTGACGGTGCGGAAGAGCGCCGGGCAGGCCGCCTGACGGACTATCCCGCTGCGGGGTTGCGGTCCCGCAGCGGGGTCCTACCCGCCTTACCCTATGTCTGTCACCCTGGATAGCATCCTCGACTCCGGCGATGTGTCGCTGTACGACGTCCGCTCGACGGCGCCCGGTCCCGCGGGTTCCCTGCCCCTGACGCCCGAACTGCTGCTCGAACGGCCTTCGGGCGACCTGTTCGGCTGGGCGCAGAACGCCGGCATGGGTTGGGATCCGACCGCCATGGGCGGCCCCGAAATCCTGATCCTGAGCACCCACGGCGGCATTCGCGCCCCCGACGGCACTCCCGTGGCGCTGGGATATCACACCGGCCACTGGGAAGTGGGGCTGTTGATGGACGCGGCGGCGAAGGAGTTGAAATCGCTCGGCGCGGTGCCCTTCGCGGGTTATTGCACGGATCCCTGCGACGGCCGCAGCCAGGGCACCACCGCCATGTTCGACAGCCTGCCGTATCGCAACGACGCAGCGGCGATCTTCCGGCGGCTGATCCGCTCGCTGCCGACGCGGCGCGGCGTAGTGGGGGTGGCCACCTGCGATAAGGGCATGCCGGCGATGATGATGGCGCTCGCTTCCATGCGCGACCTGCCGTGCGTGCTGGTGCCGGGCGGTGTCACGCTGCTGGCGGAAAAAGGTGAGGATGCCGGCAAGGTGCAGGCGGCCGGGGCGCGTTTTGCGCACGGCGAGATCACCCTGGAGGAGGCCGCCGCGGTGCTCTGCCATGCCTGCGCCACGCCCGGCGGCGGCTGCCAGTTTCTGGGCACGGCGGCCACCTGCCAGGTGGTGGGGGAGGCGCTGGGCCTCTCCCTTACGCACTCGGCTCTCTCGCCCTCCGGTCATCCCATCTGGACCGATATGGCGCGCCGCTCGGCACGCGCCATCCTGGCCATGGAGGCGCGCGGCATCACCATAAAGGACATCGTCACGGAGGCCGCGCTGCACAACGCCATGGCGGCGCACGCGGCCTTCGGCGGCTCCACCAACCTGATCCTGCACCTCCCGGCGGTGGCTCACGCCGCGGGCCTCCGCCGTCCCACGGCCGACGACTGGGCAGCGGTGAACCGGCGCGTGCCCCGCCTGGTGGACGCGCTGCCCAACGGGCCGCGCAACCATCCCACCGTGCAGGTATTCCTGGCCGGCGGAGTTCCGGAAGTCATGCTGCACCTGCGGCGCGCGGGGCTGCTCGAAACCGGCGCGCTCACTGCCAGCGGCGAGACCCTGGGGCGCATGCTCGACTGGTGGGAGCGCTCGCCGCGCCGGGAGGCGCTGCGCCGCGTGCTGCGCGAGCGCGACGGCGTGGATCCCGACGACGTCATCATGGACCCCGAGGGCGCGCGCGCCCGCGGCCTGACCTCCACGGTCTGCTTCCCCAAGGGCAACCTGGCGCCGGAGGGCTCGGTCGTAAAGAGCACCTCCATCGACCCTTCGGTGGTGGATGCCGACGGGGTCTACCGCAAGCGCGGGCCGGCTCGCGTCTTTACGACGGAAGCCGCCGCCATCGCCGCCCTGAAGGACAGGGGCCCGGCCGGCATCAAGCCCGGCGACGTGCTGGTGCTGATCTGCCGCGGGCCCATGGGCACCGGGATGGAAGAGATCTTTCAGATCACCTCGGCGCTGAAGTACCTGACTTTTGGCAAGCACGTGGCGGTGCTGACGGATGCGCGCTTCAGCGGCGTATCCACGGGCGCTTGCATCGGCCACATCTCACCGGAGGCGCTGGCCGGCGGCCCCATCGGCAAGCTGCGCGACGGGGACACGGTGGAGATCGCGATCGACCGCGTGAACCTCACCGGCAGCATCGACCTGGTAGGCTGCGGCGGCCGTATCTTCGGCGCCGAAGAGGGCGCCCGCGTGCTGGCCTCCCGCGCGCCGCGCGAGGACCTGGCGCCCGATCCGCGGCTGCCCGACGATACACGCCTGTGGGCCGCGCTCCAGAACGCCAGCGGCGGCTCCTGGGGCGGGGCGGTCTTCGATACGGAAGCCATCCTCCGTGCGCTCGGAAAAGCGCGCGGGAACGCGTAGGCCGGTATTTCGCCGGGACCTGGCGGCAATGCCCTTGTGCCCGGTGCCGGCAAATCATACAATCGGGCCCGTAGGTGCTCAGGTGAAAGCTGTTTTCCTGTTCATACTCGGGACCTCGATACTCGCTGGGGCGGACCGCGATCGGCAGCCGTGCCCGGAACCGCAGTTCGCGCTGGAACTTCCCAGCTTGCGCGGGTTTCCGCCACGTTACGTGGTCCTGGGCTGCGGCCGGGGGATGACGTTCCTCTCCGGGCCCAGCCTGCGCCGCGCGGCGAGCGCCGATCCGAACCAGACTCAGCCCACCGCCCTGAAGCTGGAGTACGCAGTGGAGGGCGCCCTGGTACGGATCACCGGATCCGCAGTCTTCGGAGACCCGCAGGCAACTCCCGGCCGGCTACATAACGCCCGGTCCGAGCCGGTGGGTACCTACTCCGGCGCTCTGGACCAGTCCATCACGCTTGGCGAAATGGAGCGGCTTGGCCTCGAACCCCTGACCTTGAAGATCGTCAGCGCAAAGCCGCCGGTTTCGACCCGTCCCCGGACGTTGAGCAAGGCCCCATCGCTTCAGATCGAAGTCGTCGGAGAGGACCGCGTATCGTGGGACCTGGCGGTGCGCAACCTTTCCGCGAAGAGGGTCACGGCGTTCAGCCTCGTGATGCCCAGCGCCAATGGTCCAGTTCGCAGAGTGGTTGGCCATCGCCCTGGGGGGATCATCGCTCCGGGGGAGACGTACCGCTACCGGTTCGGTTATTCGCATACTGGGAGGTTCGTGAACGGGAAATATGTGGCCGATCCGCTCCCCACGCTCCTGGTACTGCGGGCGGCGCTGTTCCAGGACGGCAGTTATGAGGGCGATCCCGCTTCCGCCGCACCGATGGTCGCCCGGAGAATGGGGGTCAGAGTTCAGCGGGAGAGAATCGATCGCCTGGTCGGGGAAGTGATGGACGATCCCGCGGCCGGCGACGATGCCGCCAGGATGGCGCGCATCCGCTCGGCCGTCGACAAGCTGCCCGAGGATCCCGATCCGCGGATGACGGAGGAACTCCGGTCGCGTTTCCCCGGCCTGCCGGAAGAAGTCGAAAGCGTTCTGGATCCCGCCATCCGCAGAGGACTGGCGGATGCGAAACAGTCGCTCGTCCTGCAGTTGCAGGGCATCGAACGGCTGCAGAAGGCCGGACACGGTCTCACTCTGGCACAGTGGTGGGAGCGTTGGCGCCAGGCTCGTTGAGCGCGAAGTACCGCACGCTCCTGGGCGTGGCCTGGGCGCTATAGCATCAGAAACGCCAGCGCGCCGAGGAAGCCGGCCCAGCGCACTGCCCGCAGCACGGCAAGGCGGGTGGACATGCCGCGGCGCTCGAGTTCCTCCGCCACGATGGCCACCATCAGCAGCGCCACCCCGGCGGAGTTCGCAGGTTGCCCGTGCCAGGCCTTGGCCACGCCGTCACCCAGGCTGACCACTCCCAAGGCCAGCATGAACGCAATCAAACCGTGCCTGCGGATTACGTCCAACATGCCACGATTATACTTCCGCGGCGGCCCGCGCTCCGCCCTTCGGCCCGCCGGGGGGAAGTAGAATGATGGTAGCCGATGCTCACCCGGCCCCATCCCCAGTGGCGCGCTGCGGCGCTTGCCCTGCTGATCGCCGCCGGTGCACCGGCGCAGGTCCGGATCGCCGGTAAAGTACTGGACGAGAACGGAGTGGCGGTCGCGGGGGCGCGCGTATCGGTGCGTCCGGAAGGCGGCGGCGCCGGGGGTTCCGCCACCTCCGACCCGTTCGGACAGTTCGATCTCAGACTCAGCGAGCCGGGCGCCTACCTGGTGGGAGCCTGGCGCGAGGGTTTCTTCCGGGTCTCGGGATCGCCCGCCTACTTCACCGAAGGGGAGAACCAGCTCACCATCACGCTCAAT
>JAWLGN010000020.1:0-32974 GCA_041685075.1 Bryobacteraceae bacterium | reverse complement strand
GACTCCGCAGCCGCCGTGCCAGCGCGGCCCCGTTGTGGAACTCGTCCTCCAGGCTGCGGCTGTGCAAGTGCTCGCGGATGTGTTCGAGTTCCTGGATGTAGGCGCCCAGCGCCCGCTGGATCTCCGCGGTGTTGGTAGCCACGATATCGCGCCAGAGATCGTAGGAACTCAGGGCCAGCCGGGTCGTATCGGCCAGGCCGGGTCCGGAAATCTCCAGGTGTTCCTTCACGTGCTGCCCCACGGTGGCGGCGAGCGCCGTGGACGCCAGTTGCGCCAGGTGCGAGGTAAACGAGACGATGCGGTCGTGCTCGGCCGGATCGAGGATCACCGGCACGGCGCCGATGCGCGTAATCCATTCAACGAAATCCGGGTCGAGGTCCGTAGGGGTGAGGGGCGTAAGCGCGTAGGTGCGGTTCTCGAACAGCTCCGCTTCGGCCTCCTCGACGCCGCGCCGCTCCTTCCCCGCCATGGGGTGGCCGCCCAGGAAGCGGCACCGCCGCAGGTGCATGGAGGCGGCGGCGACAATCTCCCGCTTGGTGCTGCCGGCGTCGGTGACCAGCGCGCCTTCCCGCACCACCGGGTCCAGGCGCCGCAGGGTGTCCAGAATGCGGCCGATAGGTTGGGCGAGGTAGACCAGGTCGGCGCGCGCCGCGGCTTCTTCCAGCGGTAAGGCCTGGTCGATGATGCCGCGCTCGAGCGCCGCCGCCGTCACCGGCGGTGAGCTGACCCCGATGATGGCGCCGCCAAACCCGGCACGCTTCAACGCCAGCGCGAAGGAGCCGCCGATCAGCCCCACCCCGACTACCGCTACGGTATCCATCAGAGGCTGCGGTCCACGGCCTGGGCGATCATCCGCAACTGCCGCATCATCTCGATGAACTGGTCCGGCCCCAGCGATTGCGCGCCATCGGAGAGGGCGCGGTCGGGGTCCGGATGCACTTCCACCAGCAATCCATCGGCGCCCGCCGCCACCGCGGCAAGCGCCATGGGAGCCACCTTGTTGCGCCGGCCGGTGGCGTGCGAGGGATCCGCCACGATAGGCAAGTGCGAAAGCTTCTTCACCACGGGGATGGCGGAGATGTCCATGGTGTTGCGGGTGTAGGTCTCGAACGTGCGGATGCCGCGCTCGCACAGGATGATGTCGTAGTTGCCGCCGGACATGATGTATTCGGCCGAGAGCAGCATCTCTTCCACGGTGGCCGAGATACCGCGCTTGAGCAGCACCGGCTTGCGGGCGTGACCCAGTTCGCGCAGCAGGTTGAAGTTCTGCATGTTGCGCGCCCCAACCTGGAGGATGTCGCTGTAGCGGGAGAGCAGCGGGATCTGGGTGTGGTCCATCACCTCGCTCACCACCAGGAGGCCGTGCCGGTCGGCGGCGCAGCGCAGCAGTTGGAGGCCCTCTTCCCCGAGTCCCTGGAAAGCATAGGGAGAGCTGCGCGGCTTGAAGGCGCCGCCGCGAATGACGCGCGCTCCGGCGCGGGCCACGATCTCGGCGGTGGTGTCGATCTGCTCGCGGCTTTCCACGCTGCACGGGCCCGCCATCACCACCACCCGGCCCCCGCCGATCTCGACATCCCGGATTTTGACAACCGTACCTCCGGGACGGAACGATCGGCTGGCCAACTTGTAGGGCGAGGCGATGCGCCGCGCGTCTTTGACCCCCTCCATCACTTCGAAGATGGCGAGGTCGATATCCCCGCGGCCGCCCACGCCGCCCAAGACGGTGTGAATCACACCGGTGGAACGGTGAACATCAAAGCCCAGTTCCACCATGCGGTCGATGACGGCCTGTATCTGGGGCTCGCCGGCCCCCTCCTGCATAACGACAATCATTTCCTGTCTCCGTCCGGCTGCGCCTCCATGCGCAGCCGCTGCACCTTGCGCATTTCGTCGATGATGCGCTCGAAGATGCGTTTCACGGCATCGGCGGTGAGCGGGCCGGAGTTGTGCCCGGTCACGTTGCGGAACACCTCGTCCTCGCGCCGCGGCTCGTAGATCGGCATGTTGGCTTCGCGCTTGACGCGGCCGATCTCCTCCACCACGCGGGTGCGCTCATTGAGCAACTCGACCATGGCGCGGTCCACTTCGTCCACCCGCTCGCGGCAGGCGGCCAGGGCCTTGAGCGCGGCTTCGCGAGTCACGGCGAGGTCTCCTCGAATCCGCTTTTCAGTTCGCGGGTGAAGGCCTCCAGGCGCGTTTCGAGCGTAGGGTCGCCGGCATGGCGGGCGATCAGGTCCACCAGCGCGCTGCCCACCGCCACGCCCTCGACGTGCCGCCCCAACTCCGCCACGTGCTCCCGGCGGGAGACGCCGAAACCCACCGCCAGCGGCAGGTCCGTCACGGCGCGCATGGCCGCCACCAGTGGCTTCACCGCGGCTGAAAGCGACTCGCGCTGGCCGGTGACGCCGGTGCGCGAAACCAGGTAGACGAAACCGCTGGAGTACTCCGCCACCAGCTTCAAGCGGCGCTCGGTGCTGGTGGGGGCGGCCAGAAACACCGTGTCGAGCCGGTGCCGGCGCATGACCTCCACGTACCGCTCCGCCTCTTCCACGCTGGCGTCGATGAGCAGGCAGCCGTCGATGCCGGCCTCGGCGGCATCACGAGCCAGCGCCTCCAGCCCGTACTTCAACACGGGATTGAGGTAGGTAAAGAGCAGGATGGGAATCTCGGAACGGGCGCGGACGCGGCAGGCGATATCGAGCACGCCGCGCAGCGTGGCGCCGGCGGCGAGCGCGCGCTGGCCCGCCAGTTGGATCACGGGGCCGTCGGCCACAGGGTCCGAGAAAGGCACCCCCAGTTCAATCAGGTCGGCGCCGCCGCGCTCCAGCGCCTCGATCAGCGAAGGGGTGCGGTCGGGCGAGGGATCGCCGGCGGTGATGTAGGCAACCAGCGCCTTGCGCCCATCGCCGCGCAGAGTTTCGAAAAGCCGGCCGATGCGGGTCACGCCAGGTCTATCTCCTTGAAATGCTCGCGGTAGATGTCGATGTCTTTATCGCCGCGCCCGGAAAGGTTGACGAGGAAGATCCGGTCGCGCGCTTCGGGCGCCCGGCGGATGGCTTCCGCCGCCGCGTGGGCCGATTCGAGCGCCGGGATCAGTCCCTCGGTGCGGCTCAACTGGCGCGCCGCCGCCAGCGCCTCGTCGTCGCCGATGGCGGTGTACTCGGCGCGGTGATTGTCGTGCAGCCAGGCGTGTTCGGGCCCCACCAGCGCATAATCCAGCCCGGCGGAGACCGAGTGGGTGAGGGCAATCTGGCCGTCGTCGTCCTGCAACAGGTAGCTGTAAGCGCCTTGCAGCACGCCGGGCGAGCCGCCGCGGAAGCGCGCCGCGTGTTCCCCCAGTTGCGTGCCGCGGCCCCCGGCTTCCACCCCGATCAACCGCACGCCCTCGTCGGCGACGAAGGGGTAGAAGATGCCGATGGCGTTCGAGCCGCCGCCCACGCAGGCGAAGACCGCGTCCGGCAGCCGGCCCTCGGCTTCCAGCACCTGGGCGCGCGCTTCCTCCCCGATGACCTTCTGGAAGTCGCGCACCATAATGGGGTAGGGATGGGAACCCAGCGCCGAGCCGAGCAGGTAGTAGGTGTCGGCCACGTTGGTGACCCAGTCGCGCATGGCCTCGCTGATGGCGTCTTTGAGGGTGCGGCTGCCTGTGGCCACGGGCTCGACCGTCGCGCCCAGCATGCGCATGCGAAAGACGTTCAGCCGCTGGCGCCGCATGTCCTCCTCGCCCATGTAGATGGTGCACTCGAAGCCCATCAAGGCGCAGATGGTGGCGGTGGCCACGCCGTGCTGCCCGGCGCCGGTTTCGGCGATGATGCGGCGCTTACCCATGCGCCGCGCCAGCAGCGCCTGGCCGAGCGCGTTGTTGATCTTGTGCGCGCCGGTATGCAGCAGGTCTTCGCGCTTGAACCAGATGCGCGCGCCGCCCAGGCTTTCGCTCAAGCGGCGGGCGTAGTAGAGCGCGGTGGGCCGGCCGGCGTAGTTGCGCAGCAGCGCGGCCAGTTCGGCCTGAAAATCGGCGTCCTGGCGGGCTAGCAGGTAGGCGCGCTCGAGTTCCTCGAGCGGCGCCATCAACACTTCGGGCACATACCGCCCGCCGTAGGGACCGAAGTGGCCGGCGGCATCCGGCTGGAGTCGGGGATTCATAAAGGTTCCAGGGCCGCCTTGAGAAACGCGGCCAGCTTGCGGCGGTCTTTTCTGCCCGGCGCGCACTCGATGCGCGAGCAGGCGTCCACGGCCCAGGGGTGCGCCTCTTCGATGGCGGCCCGGACATTGGCGGCGTCCAGCCCCCCGGCCAGCACAATCTTCTTGGCAGCACCGCGCGCCACGCGCCAGTCGAAGACCGTGCCGGCGCCGCCGTAGAGCGAGCCGGCGGGACCGTCGAGCAGCAGCGCTTCGGCCGGACACTCCTCCCAACACTCCAGGTCGAAGCCCGGCACCACGCGCGCGGCCTTCCAGATGCGGAAGCCCTCGGGGAAGTCGGCGGGCGCCTCGTTGCCGTGCAACTGCACGATATCCACACCTGCTGTGCGTGCCAGGTCAGCGGCATCCGGCTGGTCGACGAAGACCCCCACCTTCCAGATGTGCGCCGGGAGCGCGGCGATGATTTCGGCCGCGCGCTCCGGCTCGATGTAGCGCGGGCTGTGCGGCCAGAAGATGAAACCCAGCGCCGCAGCGCCGCCATCCACCGCCGCCCGTGCGTCCTGCAAATTCGTAATCCCGCAGATTTTTACGATCATGCCGCCACCAGTTCCCGCAGGGCGGAGGCGGGATCGCCCGCTTTCATGAGATGTTCGCCAACCAAAAAGGCCGTGTAGCCCGCCTCGCGCAGCCGGCGCACGTCCTCGGCCGAGTGGATGCCGCTTTCGGCCACCAGCAGGGCGTTCGAAGGCATGCGCGGCGCCAGCCGCAGCGAGGTTTCGAGCGTCACTTCAAAGGTCGAGAGATTCCGATTGTTTACGCCGATGATATCGGCGCCCGCGGCGATGGCCAGGTCGAGTTCCCGCTCCTCGTGCACCTCCACCAGCGCGGCCATGCGGTAGCGCGCCGCCGCTTCGCGGAAGTCGCGGATCTGGTGCTCGTCCAGAATCGCGGCAATCAGCAGAATGGCATCGGCGCCCGCGGCGGCGGCTTCCGCGATCTGCGCTTCATGAATGGTAAAGTCCTTCCGCAGCACCGGCAGCGGCACGGCCGCGCGGGCAGCGCGCAGGTCCGCCAGGCTGCCCTGGAAGTACTGCTCATCGGTAAGGACCGAGAGCGCCGCCGCGCCCCCCTCGGCGTAGCATCGGGCGATGGCCGGCGGATCGAATTCCCGCGCCAGCAAACCCTTGCTCGGGGAGGCCTTCTTGATCTCCGCGATCACCGCAGGGGCGCGCGCGGCGAGCGCGGCCCGGAAGTCGCGGCGCGAGGCCACGGCGGCTGCGGCTTCCTCCTCCAGGCGCGGGCACAGGGGCAGGGTGCGGGCGAGTTCCGCTCGTTTCGTTGCGACAATGCGCGCCAGGATATCCGGAACCGTGTCAATCAAGAGTATTTCTTTAATGGTAGCAGAGCGCCCGGCGAGGGTGACGCTGGCCAGCTACTCACAGCGCAGCGATGCCGCCGGGTCCGAGCGCGCCGCGCGCTCGCTGGGAATCCACGCCGCCGCGAGTGCCGCCGCAACCATCGCGATACCCGCACCCGCGAGCGTCAGTGCATCGGCCGGTTCGACGCCGAACAGCCGGCTTTCGATCAGCCTCACGCACGCAAGCGCCGCGGGAATCCCCATCACGATGGCGCAGAGGATCATTGCCAGGGTGCCTCGCAGAACGAGCCAGCGGATACGGCCGCGCGTGGCGCCCAGCGCGAGCCGGATGCCGAACTCGCCCGTCCGCCGCGCCACGGCATAGGCCAGCACGCCGTAGATCCCGATGCAGGCAAGCAGCATCGCAACCCCGCTGAAGAAACTGCCCAGCATGGCGAAGGTACGCTCGGGCGCGGTGGCGCGCTCGATGAGCTGCTGCTGCGTGCGGATGTCGGAAACCGGCAGCGTGGGGTCGATAGCCGCCACCGCGCGCAGCACCGCCGGGGCGAGTGATAACGGCTCCACCGATGTTCGTAATTGGAAGTGCAACCCGGAGGCAACCTCGAGATGCTGCATCCAGGGCAGGTAGATCGTCGCCGGGACGTCGTTGCGGATATCGTCGTACTTCGAATCGGCCGCCATCCCGACGATGCGGATCGGTGTTTTGGGGGCGAGATAGAACTCGCGGCCCACGGGATTGCCCTCGAATATCTCCCGGGCCATGGTGGAGTTAACAACCGCCACCGCCGGCGCACTGGCGTCGTCGGATGCCTGGAGGTCCCGGCCCAACAGGATGGGTGTACCCATCACGGTCAGGAAACGCTCCCCGACGAGGTGTGTATAAGCGCTGTAGCGCTCTCCCGTCTTCGGCTGCTGGCCGGGGATGTTGAGCGTGCGATTCGACATCCAGCCGCTCAGCAGCGGGTGCTGCACCGCCGTCACCGCCTGCACGCCGGGAATAGCGGCGACGCGCTCCTGAATGCGCCGGTAGATATCCGCCAGGCGCGGCCCTTCATAGCCGTTGAGACCCGGCGCCACCTGGAACATCAACAGGTGATCCGGCCGGAAGCCGAGTTCCACGCGGCCGAGATTGACGAGAGTGCGGGCGAACAACCCCGCCCCCACCACCAGCACCACCGCCGCCGCCACCTGCGCTACCACCAGCGCGCGGGCGAACCGCTGGCGTAGCCTTCCGGAATCCGCGCCGGTCTGCTTCATGCAGGCAGCCGGATGCACCCGCGCGGCGCGAAACGCCGGCGCCATGCCGAACAGCACCGCCGTGATGAGCGACAGCGCGCCCGTAAACAACAGCGCCATGGCGTCCGGACGGATAACGGGCATATCTTCCGGGTCCGTGAACACCATGCGGGTGAGCACTCCCGTGCCGGCCCAGGCCAACAGCAGCCCGAGCGCGCCGCCCGCCAGCGCCAGCAGCAGGCTCTCGGTGAGCAGGTAGCGAGCGATGCGCGCGCCGCCCGCTCCGAGGGCGCGCCGGATGGCCAGTTCCCGCGACCGCGCGCTGCCCCGCGCCAGCAGCAGGGTGGCCAGGTTGGCGCAGGCGATCAGCAGAAGGATTGCCACCATCGCCAGCAACACCAGCAGGAACTCCCTCATCTGGCGTTGGAAGAACGCCAGGCCCGTTCTGGCATTGATGATGAGCGCCTTTGGGCCATCGCTCACGCCGTGTGCCGCCGCCACGCCGTCGAGCGCAACGTCCAGCCCCGCCTTGATCTCCGGGTCGGTAGTCCCCGGGACGGCTCTGCCGATGACCTGCATCCACCAAGACCCTGAATCGTGAACGCGGTAGTTCGAGATTTGGGTAGCGTGAGCCATCGGCACGTAGAGATCTACGGGATTGGCGGGCGAGAGCCCATGAAAACCCGGGGGCAGAATGCCGACCACCGTGAAGGGCTGCTTATCGATGCGAATGTCGGCGCCGAGTGCCTCCGCCACGCCGCCGTAGAGCCTCTGGTACAGCCGCCAACTGATCACCGCGGCCGGGGGCGCGCCGGGCGAGTCGTCCGCGGCCGAGAGCGCGCGTCCCAGCGCCGCCCGCGCGCCCAGGGTTTCGAAATAGCGGCCCGTTACGAGTTGCCCCGGCGCCCGGAGCGCCCGCGACCGCGCATACACGTTGGGGGTGATGGGGGCGAATCCGGCCATAGATGAAAGTACGGGCTGCTTCGCCAACGCCTCGAACGCTTCCATGGAGAAGGAACTATGGGTTTGCACGCCTTTCGCGCCGGAGCCGTAGCCGCTGGTCCACCGGATCAGGCTCTTCAGGGCCCTGGCGTTGCCGGTCCAGTTCACGATCCGCAGCTCCTGGGGATTCTGCACCGGCAGCGACCGCAGAAACAGCGCGTGAAAGACAGTGAAAATAGCGGTGTTCGCCCCGATTCCGATCGCCAGCGACAGCACCGCGACCGCGGTAAACCCGCGCGCCTTGGCAAGCGCCCTGGCGGCATGGCGCATGTCCTGCCACACGCTCTCTATGGTTGGGAAGGTCCACGCATCGCGCAGGCTCTCCCGGAGCGCGGTGGCGTTGCCGAGCCGCCGCCGCGCCGCCTGCCGCGCTTCGCCTTCATCCGCGCCCACCGCGCGCGCCTGTTCTTCCTTCATCGCCAGGTGAAAGGCCAGCTCGTCTTCGAGATCGCGTTCCAGGCGCCGCCGCTCGCGCACCGCCCGCAGCCTCAGCCAAAGGGAATGCAGCCATGCAGTCATGACCGTCAGGCCTCCAGGATTCGCAGCACCGCGCCGCTGAGCCGCGCGAAGTTGCCGGACTCCTCCGCCAGGTACCGTTTTCCCGCCGCCGTCAGCCGGTAGAACTTCGCCCGCCGGTTGTTGGCCGAGGTTCCCCACTCCGATGCCAGCAGCCCACGCAATTCCAGCCGGTGCAGCGCCTGGTAGAGCGCGCCTTCCTCCACCCGCAGCACGTCGTCGCTGCGCCGGTGGATGGACTCCGCGATGTCGTAGCCGTGCATCGCGCCGGCACACAACACCTTCAAAATGAGCAGGTCGAGCGTGCCTTGCAGGACGCCGCCGCGACTCTCTTTCGGCTCTCCCATAAGCGTCTAAGGGAAGAGTAGGGCGGAATGGTGGCCACGTCAAGAGAAATTTTCGCCGGGAGGTCCGGCCGCGACTACTCGCCCTTTTCGAGCAGAGCGGCGCGGCTGCGCGGCAGCGCCGGCCTCTCCCCCAACCGGAAGCCGGCGCTGGCAGCTTCCACGAGTTCGGTCTCGAATAACTCGGCTTTGACGTGGCCCTGCGGCTCCGCCAGGAGCAGCGAGCCGCCCGGCCTCAAACACTGATGCGCTTCGTGGAAGAAGGCAGCCCTGTCAGGCATTTCGTGCACCACGGCAAAGGCGAAGACAAAATCGACCTGTCCCGCAAGATCCGCAACGCCCATCGCATCCGGACGCGCAAGCCGCACGTCCACACGCTCCAGCAGACCGGCCCGCTCCAACCGGCGCCTCAGCCGGTCGAGCATCCGGGCCTGAATGTCCACCGCGACCACGCGGCCGGAAGCGCCCACCCTGCGCGCGATCTCGAGCGTGAAGTAGCCCATGCCCGGCCCCGGCTCGAGGACCGTCATGCCCGCCGAGACATACGGGGCCACAAACACGGCGGGGTCCTGCCAGAACCTGCGCCAGGGGCAGATGAGCAGGTAGCCCACCCACCACGGGCAAACACGCTCCGGCATGGCTCTACCAGCCACCCTCCCATCGCAGCCCGGCGCGCCACAGCCGCGGCGCCCCTACCGTGGGGGTGGGGGTGAAGCCCGCATAGAAGGTGCGGCCGAGGAGGTTCTCGAATGCCGCGTTGGCGGAAAGCCCGCCTTTCAGGCGCCGCCGCACGAGCAACTGCGCGGTAGCGAAGCCCGGCAGAAGGAACTGGTTGCGGTCGTCCTCAAACTGCGCCGCATAGGCCCGCACGCCGCTCGAAACCAGCGTGCCGCCGCGCTGCCAGACCACTTGCGACGATCCCTGCCAGCGGGGCACCTGCGGCACGCGCGCGCCGCCGGCGAAGGTGGAGGCGGCATAGAGTGCGGCTGCCTCGGCCCGCCACTCGCGCCACCGCGCGAAGACCTCCAACTCCACCCCGCGGGTGAGGGCGGATTCAGCGTTCCATCGCTGCCGTTCGATCAGGTTCGGAGATGTCGAGAGCGTCACGTTGGCGATCAGGTCTTCAAGCTGGTTACGGAAAAACGTGACCCGCGCGCCGTAGCCTTCGCCGACGTAATCGACCCCTACTTCGGCGCCGAACAGCGTCTCCGGCCGCAGCGCGTCATTCGGCCTGGTGATGGCGTTCCCCACCCGGAACTCGCGGTAGAGTTCATTCAACGTGGGAGCGCGGAAACCGCGGTAGACCGATGCCCTGCCCCGCCACGGGCCGCGCGCCACCGCCACCCCTGCATTGGGGCTGAAGAATTGGCCGCCGCGCCCCGCCGAGGCCTGCCGCGCGCCCACGTGCAGCCGCGCCGGCCCCAGCCTTCCGGAGCCCTGGGCATAGGCCCCGTACTGCAACTGCCGCCCGCCGCCCACGCGCATACCGGCAGGCTCCAGCCGGTCCGTGCTCCAGCCCTCCACGCGGTAGACATCCGCCCCGCCCAACAGCGACCAGCCGGGCCTGGTGCGCTGCCACAGCGCCGCCGCGCCCACGGCTTCCGCCGGCACCGTCTGGCGGAAGGTCACCCGCTCGCTGGCGCGGTCCGCCGCCACCGCGGAGAACACGCTATGGAAGCGCTCGCGCGTATGGAAGGCCTGCACGGAGAGCGCATCGTCGCGCCGCAGTTCGCGGGTGTAGTGCACGGCGGCGGTGCCCAGCCCGGTGGAGTTGTTCTGCAACGCGGTACCGTTCCGCCGCTCCTCGCCCAGCACGTTGGCTTTCAAGAACAGGCGGCCGGCGCCGAACCAGTCCAGCCGCGCGGCGCCGGTAGCGAAGCGCACCCCGGCACGCCGGTCCACCGCGCCGCGGAACGGCTCCGGCACAATGTAGTAGCCATCGGTGGTGAACGCCCGGCCCCAGCCGGAAAACGCCCAACGCGAAACCAACGTAGAGAAGCCCGCGGTGGCGTCGTGCGTGCCGCGGTTGCCCGCCTCGTAGACGCCCGTAATGTGCCGCGGTTCGGCCTCGCGCGAGAACAGCGCCACCACCCCGCCCATGGCGCGGTCGCCGAAGGCGCTCACCGGCGTGCCACGCGAGACCTCCACCCGGCCGGTCTCCTCCGGAATGAACTGGGTCCACCAGACCCAGCCTCCGAAGGGGTCGTTGGCCGGCACGCCGTCCCACAGCAACAGGGTGCGGCTGGCGCCGGACGAGCCGATGCCGCGCAGCGACACGCCCTGGGTGGTGGGATGGGCCGCCAAGCTCGACGAACGCCGGAACAGCGTGAACCCGGGCACCTGCCGCAGGCGCTCATCCACCTGCGCGCCCGGCACGGCGGTAAAATCCGCGCGCCCAATCTCCGACACGTTAGCAGAAGTCTCCGCCTCCACCCGCCCTACTACCGTCACCGACGTCCTAACCGGCTCGGGAACCTCCTGCGGCGCCGCCTCGATCGGCAGGAAAAGCGTCGCGGCCCAGAATACGAGCGCCCTCCCAACCCTGGCGGCTGAAACGCTCCGGCGAGAGCGAAACCACAATCTGGTAGGCAGTGTCATCGAATGGCGGACCCGGCGCCTTTCCGCGCATGGGATAGACCAACGCCAGGTATTTCAAGATTCCGTAAATATCGCCTTCCTCCGGCACCCGCAGGACGAAATCCTGCGACCGGAAGGTAATGCTGGTGCCACGCGCCGAGAGGTGCCAGGCCAGGAAGGCGCAACAGTTCACGGCGCGCTCGAACCAGGGCTCGTCGCCCGGGGGCACATCGCGGTCGAGAAACATCTCCAGGCGCAGCTCCTGCTCGCGGGCGAACTCCCGCACCTGCAAGCTGCCGGTATGAGCCGTGGCCTTCCAATCCACGTGGCGGGCGCTTTCGAAGGCCTGGTAGGGCCGGATGCGATAGAAATCCCGCCCCAGCCCGCGGTAGTGCGACTCGATTTCGCCGCCGAGTTCCGTCAGCAGTTGATCGAAGCCGGGCTGCGGATCGACGGAAGGATAGACCACCACTTCGCGGCGCAGCGTTACCCGCTCGGTCTTCTCCAGAAAACCAAACGGGAAGCGGGTCGAGAAAGCGAAACTGTTCTGGCGATAGGCGCCGCGCCGCGCGAAGCGCACCTCCACGGTCTCCTCCAGGGTGGCGCCGCCGGGAATCACCGGGAAGTAGACCGCCGAGACCAGCGGCGATGGATCCTGGTCTTCCACCCCCACCACCTGAATGGAAAACGAAGGCATCCATCCCTTGACGTTGCGCACGTAGAGCTTCGCCCCCACGGTGCGGCCCGCCGAGACGTGCTCCGGCACCAGGAAATCCATCTCCAGCCCCGCCAGGCACAAGCGGTTCACCAGGCCCGAGATTAGGAGGGTGGAGATCATGGTGGCCAGAATCAGGAAGAGCAGGTTGTTGGCCGAGACCACCGCGGCCGCGGCCACACCGGCCACCGCCAGGGTAAACAGCACGCCGCCGCGCGTGATGTTGTGGCGCATGCGCCGCGCCAGCACGGCGCGGAGATTTCGCAGGCGAGCCTTCATTCCATGACCCTACTCCTGACTTTCGCATAAGCCGGAGTTCAACGCATTGGTAGCCGGACCGGAGAGCCGGCGGCGCCGCCCGTTTCGATCACCATTTCGGCGTTGCCGGCGGGAACACCCGCGGGCATCCGAAGGTTCACCTGAAAAAGGCCCACCAGGTCGGGTGCCAGCCCGGCAAACAGCACCTCGGCGGGGACGCCCCCCACCGTGACGCTTGGCGTCACGACGGCATGGGCCAGCGGCTCGCGCGGTGAAGCAGCGCCGGTAGCAGGCGGGTTGGTCACCGCCCCCAGGCCGGTGGCATAGAAGTAGATCAACTCGCCCGCGGCCAGCGGTTCGGCGGCCGTCACCAGTCGATTGCCTTCCACCCGCACCGCGATCGCCGCGGTGCCGTCGAGCGTGAAGATACCCGGCTGCGCGGCGGCAAGCGGCGCTTCGAACGGCGCCGTGGCCACTGCGCCGCGCCGCACCACCACTACGGCAGGGCCCGGACCCGCGCTCTCAAACGGCACCTGAAAGTTCACCTGTTCGCCGGACGGGCTGCTGGCCACCCCGTAGAGCGGCGCCATGCGCCCGTTCACCGTGACGCTGACCCCGGCAAGCGTCTCGGGCAGCGGGATGGTTTCGGCGCTGCCGTCCGTCTCGACGATGCCGGAGACGAAGGCCGAGGCGATGGAACCCGCCACCATGCCCGGAACGAAGCTTGCGGCGTTGGTGACGGAAAGCACTACCGGGCCGCTGTCGGGCCCTGCCGCCAGGCGGTAAACCGCGCCCCCCGCAGTGCCCACGTAGACCTCGCCCTGGTTGTCCTCCCCGAAGGTAGTGACGCCCGCCGGAGCGCGCAGCCACTCCCGGTTGACGAAGCCGTTGCCTTCGGGCCGCAGTCCCCAGATGCGCGCGGTGCAGAAATCGCCGTAAAGATACTGGCCGCGAAGCGCCGGAACGGGCCCGCGGTAGACGAAGCCGCCGGTGACCGAGCAGCCTTCCGAGCGGCCGTATTCAAACACCGGGAGAACGAAACCCGTGGGGTCGCAGCCGGCCCGGAAGCACTGGAGCCCTTCCATCACGCTCCAGCCGTAGTTTTCGCCGCCCAGGTTTGCGGCCGGCCGGAAATTGATCTCCTCGGCGCGGTTCTGGCCTACGTCGGCGACCCAGAAATCGCCGGTCGCGCGGTCCCAGGAGAAGCGCCATGGGTTCCGCAGCCCCAGCGCCCAGACCGCCGGGTCGAAGGCGGGATTGCCCGCAGCGGGATTGCCGGGCGCCGGAATGAACCGCGTGAGGTCGGATTCGGAGTCGTAGCGCAGCAGCTTGCCCAAGAGCGAGCCCGGGTTCTGCGCATGGTTCATCGGGTCGCCGGCGCTGCCGCCGTCGCCCATCCCGGTGTAGAAGAAGCCATCCGGCCCGAAGCGGATCTGCCCGCCGTTATGGTTGGCAAAGGGCTGCATGATGGTGAGGAGCACGGTTTCGCTGGCCGGGTCCGCGCGGTCCGGATCCGCACCGACGCGAAACCGCGAAATGAGGGTGCGGCCCCCTGCGGTATAGTTCACGTAGAAATACTGCTTGGCCGCGAAGCCCGGAGGAAAGGCCAGCCCCAGCAGCCCGCGCTCACCGCCGGAAGTCACCCGGTCGCGGATGTCCAGAAACGTGGCCGCGGTGTTGTTCCGGAGAATGAGAATGCGGCCGTCGCGCGTCAACGCGAAAAGACGCGCATCGCCCGGCGGCTGTTGGATATCGGTCACCACGTCGCCCAGGCCGGAAGCGATCTCCTCCAGTTCCACCGTCTGGGCGCAGACCTGAAGCACCGCCGCGAGCAGCAAACCCGTAATCGCCCTCATCGACAACCCCAACCGCCCCCCTGTTTTTCTCCGGAGTATAGCAAAGCGCCGGAGCTCGCCCCCGCGGCGATGTGCGGCAGCATCCATCTATGTGTGACAATCGGTGTTCCATGAGCAACGGCCACACCGGCACCGCCACCAAGCCGCAGCTCCGCAGAGCGCTGGGCCTCTGGGACCTCGTTTTCTACGGCATCATTCTGATCCAACCGACGGCGCCCCTGCCGATCTTCGGGGTCATCAGCCAGGAGGCGCGCGGGCACGTCGCCACCACCATCCTCATCGGCATGTGCGCCATGCTGCTGACCGCCATCAGCTACGGGCGCATGGCCCGCGCCTACCCCAGCGCCGGATCGGCCTACACCTACGTAGGGCGCGAGATCCATTCCAGCCTCGGCTTCGTCACCGGGTGGAGCATGGCGATGGACTACATGATCAACCCGCTCATCTGTACCATCTGGTGCAGCAAGGCGGCCATGAACATCGCGCCGGACATCCCCTATGCCGTGTGGGCGGTCTTCTTCGCAACGCTGTTTACCGCGATGAACCTGCGAGGCATCCGCGCCAGCGCGCGCACCAACCAGATTCTGGTCGTGGGGATGTCGATCGTGGTCCTGGGATACCTGATCAGCGCCGTGCGATACCTGCTGGGGATGGACCTGACGGCCGCCACCCTGACGCGCCCGCTCTACGACCCGGAGAACTTCTCCGTGGCCGCCCTCTCCACCGGCACCTCCATCGCGGTCCTCACCTACATCGGCTTCGACGGCATCTCGACGCTCTCGGAGGAAGTCAAAAACCCGCGGCGCAACATCCTGTACGCCACCGTGCTCACCTGCCTGATCACCGGCATTCTGGCCAGCATCCAGGTCTACCTGGCGCAGGTCGTGTGGCCGGATTTCTCGAGCTATCCGGACGTGGACACGGCTTTCGTGCACGTGGCGGGGCGCGTGGGAGGACCGATTCTGCTCCAGGTGGTGAATGCCACCCTGCTGGTGGCCTCCATCGGTTCGGGCAGCGGCGCGCAACTGGGGGCCGCGCGCCTGTTGTACGGCATGGGACGCGACAACACCCTGCCCCGGCGGTTCTTCGGCGCCGTCCATCCCAGGACCGGCGTGCCGTACAAGAACGTGATCTTCACCGGCGGCGTGGCGCTGGCGGGCGCATTCCTGATGAGCTACCAGCTCGGCGCCGAACTGCTCAACTTCGGTGCGTTCATCGCCTTCATGGGGGTGAACGTGGCGGCCTTCCTGCGCTACTTCGTGCGGGAAGAGCAGAAGAAGCTGGTGAACTTTCTGCCGCCGGTGCTCGGCTTCACCATCTGCCTGTATATCTGGTTGAGCCTGCGGACCCCCGCCAAGATCGCGGGCGGCATCTGGCTGCTGGCGGGCATCGCCTACACCGCCTGGAAGACCAACTGGTTCCGGCGCCCCATCGTCTTTTCCGAGCCGCCGGCCGAGTAAGATACTAAGAACATGCGACTCGTGACCGCCTGCCTGCTGCTCGCCGGGATGTGCCAGGCCGCACAGTGGAAGCAGCTTTTCAACGGCAAGGACCTGACCGGCTGGCAGATGGTGGGCCCCGGCCGCTTCGTCGTGAAAGACGGCATGATGAAGACCGAGGGCGGCATGGGCCTGCTCTATTACAAGGAGCGTAAGTTCGGCAATACCACCATCCGGGTGGTCTTCAAGACCGCCTCCGAGCACGCTAACTCCGGGGTGTTCATCCGGATGGCCGAACCGCCCCGCGACCCCTGGTACGCCGTGCATAACGGCTACGAGGTGCAGATCGACAGCGCCGGCGACGACTGGCACTGCACCGGCGCCATCTACTCCTTAAGCAAGGCCACCAAGCGCACCCAGAAGCCCATGGGCGAGTGGAACACCATGGAGATCGTCCTCGATGGCGATCTCACCATCGTGAGGCTGAACGGTGAAGTGGTAAACGAGTTTCGCGGCAGCCAGGAAGTCCCGCCCCGCAAGGCCTGGCACGAACCGGTACGCGGGCCGCGCGCCGAAACCGGCTACATCGGGCTGCAGAACCACGATCCCCGCGCGGTGGTCTACTTCAAAGAAGTCAGTTATCTTGAATAACACGCCGCGCGTTGCCGCACCGCAACCGCGATAGTACAATCAAGCACGTGGGAGTACCCGTACGATGATGCGACTGACGGCCCTGTGTCTGCTCTCGATCTTTGCCGCCGCCGCGGCCGATGTGACCGGCAAGTGGAACGTGACCGCCACCGCCCCCAGCGGGCGTGAAGTCAAGGTGCAACTGGAACTCAAGGAGGAAGGCGGCCGGCTCGCCGGCACCATGTCGAACGCCGACGGCAGCATCGCCATCGAAAACGTGATGCTGGAAGGCGGCCGGCTGAGCTATACGCTGCCGGCGGGCGGCGGATATCGCCTCACCTTCGCCGTAGCGGACGGCTCTATGAAGGGCAACTACACGGGTCCGGACGGCACCACCGGTCCGGCTATAGCGACCCGGTCCGTGGCCGCTACGAACGTGGCGGGCCACTGGAAGGGACAGGCCAGGACCTCGGCCGGGCGGGAGTTCAGCGTGGAACTCGAACTCTCTGTTTCCGGCGGCCGCATCCTCGGCACCGTGAGCGCGCCGGAGGGCAGCGCCCCTATCGAGAACGCCCGGTTGGAGGGTGACAACCTGACCTTCGAAGTGACCACGGACGACGGCGTCTACCGCGTGAAGACCGCGGTGAAGGGCGACGAGATGAGCGGCTCCTACAACGGGCCGGCGGGCGAGAGCGGCACCTTCACCTTGCGCCGTTGAACGCGTCCGAAAGCGCTTCGAGCATTGCGCGCGCCGAAGCCTCCCAACCGTAGAGCGCCGCGCGCGCCGGTCCCGCCGCCGCCAGCGATGCCCGCAGCGCCTGGTCATCCACCAACCGCAGCAGCGCGTCGCGCATGGCACCAATATCGCGCGGATTGAAGCGCAGCGCGGCGTCGCCAGCGTGCGTGCGCAGCGGCTCGATATCGGAACAGGCGGTGGGGATACCGGCCGCCATTGCCTCCATCACGGGCATGCCGAACCCCTCGAACAGCGAAGGGTAGATGAACACGCAGGCCCGCGTGTAGAGATCGTAGAGCTGCTCCCGCGGAATCCAGCCGCTGAACTCCACCGCATCGTCGAGACCCAGTTCCTTGCGCAGGCGCTCCAGGCGGCCGGCGGCGAAGCCGCGCAGCCCCGCCACTACCAGGCGGAAGGCGGGGCGCAGCCGGCGGAACTCCGCGAAGGCCTTCAGCAGACCGTCGAGATTCTTGTGCGGGTGCAGCGTGGAGACCGCCAGCACCAGCGGCTCCGGGCTCCGCCGGGCAAGCTTGAAGAAGACCGGGTCCACCCCGATGGGCACCATGCGGATGCGCGCCTCCGGCAGCCGGTAGTAGCGGCGCAGGTCCGCCGCGGTGCATGCCGACATGACCACCACCACCTCGGCAAGCTGCGCCGAACAGTAGAGCAGCATGCGCCAGAAGGGCAGGTCCCACCAGCGGAAGAACTCCGGGTGGCGCTTGTGCTGCAGATCGTGAAAGACCGTGACGCCGGGGCAGGGGCAGTAGAGCGGCGCGGTGAAGCCGGGGTTCAGCATTACGTCCAGGTTCAACCGCGCGGCGGCCGCCGGCAGTAGCGTCTGCTCCCACAGGATGCGGGCCGGGCGGAGCGCCGCCCGCACGCGCTGCGGCACAGCGGTGAAGTTGGGGCGCGCGGGCACCAGGTCGTCCCCGGTCTCCCGATTGGTGAAGATGAAGTAGCGGTTGACGGAGTCGATCTCCGCCAGCGCCGCCAGCAGGTTGCGCAGATAGATTTCGGTGCCGCCGACGCCTCCGGGAATCAGGTAGAGGGCGTTGACCCCGATTGACAGGGGCCGCATGTCAGCGCGCCTGCAGCCGGCCCTGGGCCGTGGCCAGCGCCTGGGCCGCCACCGAATTTTGCGGCTCGATAGCCAGCGCCCGGCGGTACTCCGCCACCGCGGCTGCGGCATCGCCCTGCGCCAGCCGCACGCCGCCCCGGTAGACATAGGTCATCGCGTAATTGGGATCGATAGTTTCGGCCGTGGCAAGTTCCTTCAGCGCTTCCTGCCAGCGGGATTGCTTGGCGTAGACCATTCCCATCAGGGAATGGACGTGAGCGCTGTCCTCGAGGAGAGCGGCGCGCCGGAGCTTCTCTAGCGCCTCTTCAGACTGGTTCAGGCAGTCGTGCGCCAGGGCCCAATCCACCAGGAGATCGTAGCGGGGCGGCTCCAGTTCCGCCGCAATGCGGTAGTGCGGCAGCGCCTCTTCGCAGCGGTTCGCGGCAAACAGCGCATAGGCCAATTGAAACCGCGGGCGCACCTTGCGAGGAGCCTTCTCCACGGCGTCCTCCCACAACGCTATCTGGCCGCGCCACACCTGGTTGCGGTTGTAGGTAAGGACCCCGCTTACCGCCAGCACCGCCGCCAGCACCGCCAGCACCCGCCGGTTCAACTCCACCCTGCGCAGCGGTTCCATGGCGATGATGAGCAGCGCGGGCATCGCGAGATACAGCCGCCGCTCCGCGACGGGGTCGTGAATGGGCATCACCGACGAAGTCGGCGCCATCAGGATCAGAAACGCGAACCAGCCGAACGAGGCCAGCGGCCAACGCCTGCGGTAGAACCACGCGGCCCCGGTAATCACAACCAGCGCCGCCAGGCCGAAGACCGCCCCGTGTTCCCAAAGGGTGCGGGAGAAGGGGAAATCGTAGTCCACGGTCTGCCCGTAGGGCAGCACCAGTAACCGCAAATAGACGAACAGCGCGCGGCACTCGGTAAAGAAGTATTCGTACCAGGCGATCTCTTTGACCCCGAAGCCGGCGGTGTCGGCGTGAAACAGCAGGCTCCAGATCATCGCCAGCCCGGCGGCGGCGCCCCCGGCCATGGGAAGATAGAGCCGCCAGTTGCGGCGGATCCCCTGCAGGGAGAAGCCCGGATTCGAATAGTAATCCGCCAACAGCAGTAGAGCGGGCAGCACCAGGGTATGCTCTTTGCTGGCCAGCGCCCCGGCAAAGAGCAGCAGAACCGCGCCTGCCCGCAGCCAGGAGATCGCCTCCGCGCGCCGGCACAGAAATACCGCGAAGGCCGCCAGAAACAGGAACACGCTCAGGTTCTCCGAACGGCTGGCGACGTAGGCCACCGATTCGGTCTGGACCGGGTGCAGCAGAAAGACGCCCGCCCCGAAGGCTCCCAGCAGCCGGCCGCGGTCTTCAGGAACGCCCGCCAGGGCCAGCACACGGCGGAGGATCAGAAACACCAGCGCACCCGCGCCCAAGTGCAGCAGAACATTAACGACGTGGTAGAAGAACGTGTCCTCCGGGGAGATCCGGAAGTTCACCCAATAGGTGAACATCAGCAGCGGCCGCACCCCACCCATCCAGTGCCGCAGATCGTCCGGAAAGTCCGGCCTCCGGAAGGGCAGGTAGTCGTCGTCGAACAGAAACGGACCGCGCAGGACCGGGGAGTACACCTCGAAGACCACAAAAATGGCGGTAAAAACAGCCAGTATCGTGGGCCAGAACAACCGGTTGGTTTGCCCGACCTGGGGCGGCCGCGCTTTCTTTTCCCGCGGCTTCTTTTCCCGCGGCTTTTTTTCAGATTTTTGGGCTTTCACAAACCGGACGCTCCTCCTTTAACGATTGGATGTGATACTCCAGGATAGCCACCCGCTGCGCCAGCGCGATGTTGTTGTCCTTGAGCCGGGAAATGATCACGGAGAAGCGGAAGAACATGATCAGGAAAACACCGCCGACAATCAACAACAGGACCAGCGGGGCATAGGAAATGCCCAGGTGGTGCGCCAGCACGTCCAGGAAAACATGGGAGCGGGAGAGCGCCAGCAGCGCCACCCCGGCAAGCAGCCA
This sequence comes from Bryobacteraceae bacterium, assembly GCA_041685075.1. Classification (GTDB taxonomy): domain Bacteria; phylum Acidobacteriota; class Terriglobia; order Bryobacterales; family Bryobacteraceae; genus JAMCRM01. The sequence goes on along the minus strand of JAWLGN010000020.1, from coordinate 13,066 downwards.
GCTCACCGAATACTCCACCCGGATATGCGCGCGCCGCACCGAGATCAGCACCAGCACGATCAGCAGAACGCTGGTTGCGGTCATCACGTTGAGCAGACGTTCCATGCTTCGGTTACCGAACCTTGCCCTTCAGGCCGCGCCGCAGGCGGCCGTCGTACTTGAGCACGTTGACAAACACGCCCAGCAGCACGTGAAGGATATAGTAGATCGAGCGCAGCGCCGTAATCGAGGATCGCCCCGTGGTGCGGGGACGCATCTTGCACGGCATCTCGACGAAACGGAAAGCCTTGCGCTGCAATACCACCAGCGCTTCGATTTCGGGGTACTCGAGCGGAAAACTGCGACTGAAGACCTGTAACGCGCTGCGGTTCACCCCCACAAAGCCGGAGGTGGGATCGCGCACCGGCTTGCCGAGGATGGGCCGCAGCACCAGGCGGAAGAAACGGATGCCGAGTGTGCGCACCAGCGAGGCGCGGCTGCCATTCTCCTCGACGAACCGCGAGCCGATCACCATCTCGCAGCCGCTTTCGCGCAGCGTCTCAAACAGCCTGGGGATATCGGCGGGATCGTGCTGGCCGTCGCCGTCCACCCGGATCACGTAGTCGTAGCCCAGCTCGTACGCCAGGCGATAGCCGGCCTGCACGCAGCCGCCCAGGCCCAGGTGATGGGGCAGCGCCAGCACGCGCGCGCCGGCGGCGCGGGCGCAGGCCACCGTGCCGTCAAGCGAACAATCGTCGATCACCAGCACCGGGACGCCCGGCACCGCGCGGCGCACTCCCTCGACAACGCCGCCGATGGCGCCCTCTTCGTTGTAAGCCGGGACGATGATCAGCAGCGATGATGCCGGCACGCCCATCACAGTTCGGCCACCCGGCGGGCAGGAATCGCGTGTCTGGCGAGCAGCCGGCGGTAGACGGCCGGCGAAAGCCGCGCGCGGCGCAGCAATCCGCGGCGGTCTTGCCACAGCTCGGGCAGCCGCCTGAGCAGTGCGGCGTGAGCCTTCAGCACGTAAAACGCCATGCGCCATCCCGAGTGGCCCTCGCGGAAACGCGCCGCGCTTCCCCGCCCCGCGAGCATCGCCGCCAGGTGCCACCCATAGCGCGCCGCGGCCACCAGTGGCGCGGCCGCCAGCATGCTTGCAGGAAAATTTTTCACCAGCACGAATAACCGGTTGCGTTCCACGTAGTAGGCCTTTAGAGGCGAAGCGCGGCCGGCCGAATGCGAGTAGCGGTGCTCCACGACCGCCTCCGGCACGTAGAGGCAGCGCCAGCCCAGCCAACGCGCCCGCAGCCCCAAATCCGTGTCCTCGCAGTAGAGGAAGAACCTCTCGTCGAACAACCCGGTCTCCTCCAGCATCGCGCGGCGGTAGAGGGCGGCCGACCCGCTGGGGAACAGCACTTCCTCCTCGACGGGGTAGTCCTCGGGGCGCCGCAGATGGCCGCGCTGCTTGCTGCTTCCGTCGCGGCACACCAGCATCCCGCAGGAGTCCAGGTGCTCCTCGCCGTAGAGGCGCACCTGCGAGGCGGCCATACCGGCGTCGGGGCGCCGTTCCATCGCCTCGAGCAGTGCCACCAGCCAGCCGGGATGCGCCACCGCATCGTCGTTCAGCACCGCCAGGTAGGGCGCTTGCGAACTCCTGCACGCGGCGTTCACGGCCGCGCCGAAGCCGGTATTGCGGTCCTGCTCGATAACGCGCGCGCCGGCTGGAACCAGTCCGCGCGCCCGTACCAGCCGCTGCCCGCTGTTGTCCACGATAACCAGTTCGAAATTCCTGAACGTCTGGCACTCCAGCGAGCGGATGCAATCGAATAACCGGTCATCGGCCGCCAGCGTCGGGACCGCAACCGTAACGGTTGAATCGCGCAAATCCGATTTTACGATATCAGTGCCGCGCGGGCGATACCCCGGCGTGGCGATACCAGACCAGGTTCGCCGTCGAGGAGCCGATGGCGGCGATGTCCGGGCGGCCGTCGCCGTCGATGTCGGCCACGGCGCAGGATGAAGCCGCCACGCTGTCGTCGAGCGGAACCCGGCGCCAGCGCTCGCCCGCGGCATCTTCGGCGTAGTAGACGTAGATCGCATGGCCCTCGCCGCGGAAGCCGGCCACGATTTCATCGAGACCATCGCCGTTCAGATCCGCGAGCGTCAGGGTGTGGCCTTCCACCAGCGAGCGGTCGAGCACGCGGCGCGTCCATCCGCCGTTGGCTTCGGTGTATACCGTCACCTGGTGCCCGTGCCACGGCTCGATGGCGGCCAGGATACGCCGTTCGCCCAGGCGCCCTACAGCCACCTCGCTCGAACCGCCTTTGGGCCGCGGCGAAGGATCTCCCTCGACGAGCGTGGTGCGCGTCCAGCGGCCGTCGACGCCGTAACGAAAGAGCCGGATGCCGTCGAAGCCGGCGGTGAGGATCGCCTCGCGCCCGTTGCCGTCCCAGTCCACGATATCCAGACCATGCACCACGCCTGAGTTGGACGGCTCGATGGTGCGCCGCTTCCACTCGCCGGGCCGGTAATATACCAAAGGAGTAACTCCGGCAAACTCCGGCGCCCTGGCGTCCGCGGCGGTGAGCGGCGCGTTGACGAGGACCTTCCGCCCGTTGCCTTCGATATCGGCCCAGCGGAGGCGATGCGAGGTGGGAAGACGGTCGATGCGGGTAACCGCCCAACGTTCGCGCGGATCGCCCCGGCGCTCCAGGATCCACACCTCGCCGCTGCTGCGTTCCGCGTGCATCGAAAATCCGGTGGCCAGCGCGAGCAGGGGAACTCCGTCCCCATCATGGTCCCACGCGTCGAAGTTAATCGGTTGCTTGAATGAATCCGCGATAACATGGCGGGTCCACGAGGGATTCTCAAACCACACCAGTTCGCTCATACCGCTGCCGAGCGCGACGAGGTCGGGCTTGCCGTCCGCGTTGATGTCCACCACCCCGGCCTGGTACCCGCCCTTCAACTCGGAGGCTACGTGATGGCGCTCGAAACGCGCCGGAGGATTGGCTGAGAGCACAGGCCAGCATAGCAGCAATAGCGGTACCGAGCGCACGCTACAGTATAGTGCTGCGAGAGGACGGGAGAACATAGTGCCGCGAGAGGACGGTAGCACCCGGGCGCCTGTGTTGCGTCCGGTACGTAGCGCACGCCTCAGTGAGTGCCGCGAGAGGCTCCCATGGAAAAGCAGAATACCTGGAACAAATCAGCTCAATATCGAGCATCGGGGGTGAGTTTTTGCACGCGGAAGTTCTGCGGTAGCGGAATGCCTCTTGTAAGCCCGTGCCCCCGAGGTTACCTTAGTACTAGGCGTCCGGAACGGACGCCGGGCTGATTTTCGAATAGACGCAATCCCAACAGCACAAACGAGGAAAACTACACGTGTCTACAGGCACAGACCGGAAGTTGGCGCTACACAGTCTCGGACCCGAAGAAGCCGTCACGGCACTGGTCATCGGCAGCCATGACGACGCACTCGCGTTTCTCCGCGGGGTCTTCGGCGATGCCGGCTGGACCCTGTACGAATCCCGCACCGTGACCGATGCTCTTATCCTGTTCAAGCGCAGACCCGTCGATATTGTCATCACGGAGCGTGACCTTGCGGACGGCTGCTGGCGCGGTTTGCTGGATGCCTTGCGACCCCTTGCCGCCGCCCCGCCTCTGATCGTGACCTCCCGCCTTGCCGACGAGTATCTCTGGGCTGAGGTGCTCAACGAGGGCGGGTATGACGTTCTCGCTCAACCGTTCGATGCTGAAGAGGTAATCCGGGTGATCAGCGCCGCCACCCGCCGTACCCACAACGCTTCCGCCCAGGCAAACCGCCCGCCTTTGCTCCTGACCGCCGGGGCGTAAATTTTTTCTTCTCGCGGCACTGCCGGATTTTCGGCTTCCCCGCCGCACTCATTTCCGCGCATTATCCTGGTTTTTCAATCATTTTTCCGCGGCCTCGGGGCGCCGTATCCGGAGTTCTGCATCCGAGTCTCTTGTGGCCTCTTGGTAAACCGCAGTACAGCCTATAGATAAAGTTCTTGACGAACCCCTATATATTGGGGGACCATTGCAAGTGCGCCCCAACGGCAGCAAACCACCGAAGTAGCCCAACGAGTGAGAAAATGGAATTGTTGAAGACAAGACAGGCCTTGACACCTACCGGCGGAGTGTCATTTCCGCGCTACTTCACAGCCCGGCTGGAGCCCGGACGCTCACCCTACGACGAGGTACGGTGGGAGACCCGCACCGCCTCCATCGCCAACGACAAAGGTGTGCTCATCTTCGAGCAGCGCGATGTGGAGGTGCCGGTGGAGTGGTCCCAAACCGCCACCAACATCGTCGCCAGCAAGTACTTCCACGGCAAACCGGGCTCGCCCGATCGCGAGACCAGCGTGCGCCAACTGGTGGAGCGCGTGGTCGACACCATCGCCCGGTGGGGCATGGACGACGGCTACTTCCGCACGGCCGAGGATGGCGAGAACTTCCGCCACGAACTGGCCCACCTGATGCTCACCCAGAAGGCCGCGTTCAACTCCCCTGTGTGGTTCAACGTGGGGGTGAAGGAAGCGCGCGGCTACGGCTGGGCTTACGACAAGGAGGCGAACGAGATCCGGCGGCTCGAACCGGGCGTCACCCGGCCGCAGTGCTCGGCCTGCTTCATCGTTTCGGTCAAGGACTCGCTGGAATCCATCCTGGACCTCGCCAAGACCGAAGGCATGCTGTTCAAGTGGGGTTCCGGCACCGGCACCAATCTTTCCGCGCTGCGGGAAGAGAATGCCCCGCTCTCCGGCGGCGGGAAGGCCTCCGGGCCGCTCTCCTTCATGCGCGGCTTCGACGCCTTCGCCGGCGTCATCAAGTCCGGCGGCAAGACCCGCCGCGCCGCCAAGATGGTGATCCTCAACGCCGAGCACCCCGATATCGACAAGTTCATCTGGTGCAAGGCCAAGGAGGAGAAGAAGGCCCACACCCTGGTGGAAGCCGGCTACGACTCCTCCCTGGACGGCGAGGCCTACAGTTCCATCTTTTTCCAGAACGCCAACAACTCCGTCCGCGCTACCGACGCCTTCATGGAAGCGGTGGTCTCCGGGGAGGACTGGTGGACCAAGAGCGTCTCCACGGGCCAGCCGGTAAAGCGCCTCGAAGCGCGCGAACTGATGCGCTCGATCGCCGAGGCCACTCACCAGTGCGGCGACCCCGGCATGCAGTTCGACACCACCGTGAACCGCTGGAATCCCTGCAAGAACAGCGCCCGCATCAACGCCTCCAACCCCTGCTCCGAGTACATGTTCGTGGACGACTCGGCGTGCAATCTCGCCTCGCTCAACCTGATGAAGTTTGTGACGCCGGGCGGGCAGTTCGACGTGGAGGCCTTCCGCCGCGCGGTGGACACCATCATCCTGGCCCAGGAGATCATTGTCGATAACGCCAGCTACCCCACCGAGAAGATCGCCGCCAACTCCCACACCTTCCGCCCCCTGGGGCTGGGCTTCGCCAACCTGGGTGCTACCCTGATGTCGCTGGGCATCCCCTACGACAGCGACAAGGGCCGCGACTGGGCCGGCGCGATCACCGCGGTGATGTGCGGCCAGGCCTATCTCACCAGCGCGCGCATCGCCGAAGCCGTGGGGCCCTTCGCCGCATGGTCGCGCAACCAGGAGCCGTTCCTGGAAGTTATCCGCATGCACCGCGACGCGGTATGCCAGATCGAGCGCCGCCGGGTACCGGCGGATCTCTACCAGGGCGCCGAAAACTGCTGGAACGAGGCGCTGGAACTGGGGCGCCGCGCCGGCTACCGGAACGCGCAGGTGACCGTGATCGCTCCCACCGGCACCATCGGGTTCATGATGGATTGCGACACCACCGGCATCGAGCCCGACCTGGCGCTGGTGAAGTACAAGAAACTGGTGGGCGGCGGCGTCATCAAGATCGTCAACAATACCGTGCCGCAGGCGCTCATCCGGCTGAATTACACGCCCGCGCAGGTGGAAAAGATCGTCGCCCACATCGACGCGACCGGCACCATCGAAGGCGCGCCGGAACTCAAGCCGGAGCACCTGCCGGTCTTCGATTGCAGCTTCCGCCCCGCCAACGGCACGCGCTCGATCCACTACATGGGCCACATCCGCATGATGGCCGCGGTGCAGCCGTTCATCTCCGGCGCCATCTCCAAAACCATCAACATGCCGGAGGACTCCACCGTCGAGGACATCATGAACGCCTACATCGAGGCGTGGCGCCTGGGGTTGAAGGCGGTGGCCATCTACCGCGACAACTCCAAGCGCGTGCAGCCCATGAGCGCCTCGGCGAAGCAGGAATCGAAACAGGAGAAGGGAGCGCCGCAGCCGGCGGAGAAGATCGTCTACCGGCCCGTGCGCCGCAAGCTGCTCGACGAGCGCCAGTCCATCACCCACAAGTTTTCCATCGGCGGCCACGAAGGCTACATCACGGTGGGGATGTACGAGGACGGCTCACCCGGGGAACTGTTCATCACCATGGCCAAGGAGGGATCCACCATCTCCGGCCTGATGGACGCCTTCGCCACCGCGGTGAGCTTCAGCCTGCAATACGGAGTGCCGCTCAAGTTCCTGGTGGACAAGTTCAGCCACCTGCGCTTCGAACCCAGCGGCTGGACCGGCAACCCCCAGGTGCCCTATGCCAAGTCCATCATGGACTACATCTTCCGCTGGCTGGGGGTGAAGTTCCTGGGGCCGGAGTACGGGGTAACCGAAGCCGGCGAGAGCGCCTCCCTGCGGCCTACCGAGCCGGATCCCCAGCAGGCGCTGCCGTTCGAGGCCGTCACTCCCGACGCGCCGCTGTGCTCGGAATGCGGTTCCATCATGACGCGCAACGGAAGCTGCTACAAGTGCGGCAACTGCGGGGGAACCAGCGGGTGCAGCTAAATGGCCAACGATAAGGCGCCGGAAACCTTCATCCCCGGGATGGAGCAACTGGAGGCTACCCCGGAGGTCCTGCGCGTCCTGATGGCGCCCATCACCATCGAGGACGCGCTCTGGAAGCCGGCGCCGGACCGCTTTTCGGTGGCCGAGGTGCTGGAGCATCTCTCCCACATCGAGGGGCATTGCTACCGCCTGCGCGTGGAACGCGCCGTGGAGCGCGACGGCGCGGAGTGGCAGGACTACGACACTACGGCCTGGGCCTCCGCGGGGCAGTACTCCGGGCGTGACCCCGAAGACTCCTTCGCGCACTGGGAGGAACAGCGCGAAGACAACCTCGAGTATCTGAAGGGGCTGCCCCCGGGCGCCGAAGCGCGCCACGGCATTCACCCCGTGCACGGGCGCATTACGGTGTCGGAGCTGGTGGCCGCCTGGGCTTTTCACGACCTCGGCCACGTGCGCCAGATCGCCGAACTGATCCGCGCCCGCAGATACTACCCGCGCATCGGACCGTACCAGCGGGAGTACCGCGGCTGAGATAGACGGAACGCTGCCGGCGAATTCCTGAGAGCTTGCTTCGTTACGGATGCTCCGGGCCGGAGGGGCCGGAATCTTGCGCCTCGCCCGGCTCTCCCGGAGCAGCCTCGGGTTCCTGACGCGAGGGATGAACCGTCTGGGAGGCGGGGGTGAAGGCGCGGACCGGTTCCGCAATGGCGATCTCGCACTCGCAGCAATCGCTGCACCGGCCGCACCTGTCGCAGATATGGTTGGGGCAGGCGTCCTTGGTGCACCGCGCGCAGATGCGCGTAGATTCTTCACCGCAGATGCTGCAAGTAAACGTCATTTACTGAGACTTCCTCACTGCTTTCTTTGCCGGCGGCTGCCGTGACAGCAGGGCGCGGCAGCGCTGCGCTTCGTGGTCCATGACCTCGTATTCCTGCTCGCGGATGGCCGCCAGTTCCACGATGAACTGCTGGAAACGCTCGCGATTGGCGCCGTTCTCGGCGGCGGTGCTCTCCACCAGGTCGCCAAGCGCCGGGTTCTGATATTTCCGCACGCCGTCGCTCAGCGAGTTGATGGTGAACTCCAGCGCTTGCATGCGGAAGAAAACCTTCAGCGCTTCGGAGAGCTTGTCCGGATTGCGGACCAGGGCGGTGGCTTCGATCGAGAGCGCCTGGGCCTGGTCGCGCGCCGACTTCCACTGTTTCTGGTAGCCTTCCGGCGCGCCCTGATCGCTCCAGGAAGCCGGATCGACCTTATCGAGCAGCGGCACCAGCCGGCCTGCGTGCGCCGAAATCTCCGTGAGCACGGCGCGTATGTCCCAGGGCTCGGCCGTGCCCTGATCCTGCGCCTGGGCCTGGGCGCATGCCAGCAACAGTACGGCGGGAACCAGTGAGCGAAGTAAGAAACGCATGCCTCTTCTTCAATCCTAGCATCCCGGGGCCGCGCCCTCGGTGGCGACTTACAGCCAGAACTGCCAGTGCCCGCCGAGCAGCACCCAGGCCGCCAGGCAGGCGTTGGCCGAGGCATGGGCCAGAATGCAGTCTGCCAGGTTGCGCGTCCGCACCAGCCACCAGTTGAAGGCGATGCCCGCCGCCAGCCCCACTTCCCAATACGGGCCGTGCTCGGAGGCAAACAGCAGCGCAACCGTCCAGAACGAGGTAGCGGTATAGGTGCCCAGCGGCACGGTGTGAAAACGCGGCCGCACCAGCCAGCGCATCAGCCACCCGCGCCAGAACAACTCTTCAAGGATGGGAACCAGCAGGACGCTGGTGCCGGCACGCAGCGCCAGTAACAGGACGTCCGATCTCAACTCCGCGGGGATGGAACTGGCGGCCCGGCCGGTGAGCGCGTTCTCGAATAACCAGTGGCTGCGGTAGCCGGGCCAGAGCCAATCCGGTCCCACCCACACGGCAAACACCGCCACTCCCACCAGCAGGCTCCAACCGGGTCTCGCCGGGCGCAACGGTATGGCCCGGCGGGAGACGGTCGCCAGTAGCGCGACTACCACGGCTGCCCGAAGCAACTGGATCAGCAGGACGGCGTCAGGCGCCGCCTGCTGAACCGCCAGGCAGACCATGAAAGCGGCAAAGGGTGTGATGTAGGCGGCGCTACGTAGCTCCGTTCGTCCCGGAGCGGGTGCTGCGGTCGCGCAATTGGCCATCGATGTCAGATTCGCACATGTGGGGCGCCGAAAGGATATCTAGGTGTTCTAGTACGAATGGTACGAAAACTGTACCGCCAGCCGCACAAACTCGCCGGCAAAGAAAAAACCGGCGGGCGTTCGGAGGCGCGCGCCCGCCGGACCGGCGAACGCGGCATGACCGGCGGGACCTACCGCACCCGCAGCCGCGCGCCGAAATCGGAACGAACGTTCCTGTGGGTTGGGACGTACCGCGGCTGGGGCGGGTTGCCGGGCAGGCTAAGGGGTTTCGAGCAGATCCAGAAATCGCTTGCGGAGCAGTTCCGCGGTGGAGTTGTCCGGCGCGATCACCAGGATGGTGTCGTCGCCGGCAATGGTTCCCACCACCTCCGGCCACTCTTCGCCATCGAGCGCCACCGCCACGGTGTTGGCATGGCCCGGGGCCGTCTTCAGCACCACCAGGTTGGCGGCCAGGCGCACGTCGGTGAGGAAGTCCACCGCCAGGGTGGCGAAGCGCGGCCCGGTCTCCTCCGGCAGGATCTCCTGGTAGCCGTCGGTGGTCTTCACCAGCCGCAGTTCGCGGATGTCGCGCGACAGCGTCACCTGAGTGGCCGTGATGCCCAGGTTCTTCAGCTCCTGGCAAAGCTCTTCCTGAGTGTGGATGTGCTTGGAGCGGATCAGCTTGAGGATCTGGCCCTGGCGATAGCTTTTACTCATGGCGATGTCTCCTGGAGCCGCCGGCGCGCCTGGGCGAGCGCTTCGGCAACGGCGCGCGGCCCGGTGCCTCCGGGGATCTCGCGGGACTTCATCCCCTCGGCGGGATCGAGCAACCGGGCGATTTCGGCGGTGAACTCCGGCGCGAAGGCGGCCAGCTCGGCCGGGCTCCAGTCGCCCGGCCCGCGCCCCGTGCGGACGCTCTCGAGCACCAGCCGCCCGACCACCTGGTGCGCCTGGTGGAACGGCGTGCCGGCCCGCGCCAGCGCCTCGGCAAGATCGGTGGCCACCACCCAGCTTGCGGCGGCTGCCGCCCTCGGTACGTCCGGTTTCAGCCGCGCGGATTCGATCGTCACCCGCATCATCTCCAGCGAACCGGCCGTCTGGTCGGCGGCTTCAAACAGCGGCTCTTTGTCCTCCTGCATGTCCCGGTTGTAGGTCATGGGGAGGCCCTTCATGGTCACCAGCAGCGCGGTGAGGCAGCCGTAGACGCGCCCGCACTTGCCGCGGATCAGCTCCAGCGAATCCGGGTTCTTCTTCTGCGGCATGAGGCTGGAACCGCTGGTGACGCCATCGCCCAGCTCCATCCAGCCGTACTCCTCACCCGAGTAGAGGATCCAGTCCTCGGCAATGCGGCTGAGGTGCTGCATGGTCATAGCCGCGGCGTAGAGGAAATCGAGCGCGAAGTCGCGGTCCGCCGAGACGTCCATGCTGTTGGCCGTGATGCCTTCAAAGCCCAGTTCGCGGGCGATGGCCTGGCGGTCGAAGGGAAAACCGCTGCCGGCCAGCGCGCCCGAACCGAGCGGCATCAGGCCGGCGCTGCGGCGCGCCGCGGCGAAACGCTCGCGGTCGCGCGCGAACATCTCGAAGTAGGCCAGCAGGTAGTGCGGCCAAAGCACCGCCTGCGCGCGCCGGGTATGGGTGTAGCCGGGGATGACCGCGTCCGGCCAGCGCTCGGCCGCATCGACGAGCGCGGACATCACCCCGGCCAGCAGCCCGTCGATGCGGCAGCACTCGTCCCGGAGCCATAGCCGCACGTCGAGCGAGACCTGCTCGTTGCGGCTGCGGCCCGTGTGGATCTTATCGGCCACCGCGCCGGCGCGCTCCTTCAGCTTGCGGATCACCAGGGTGTGGACGTCCTCGTCTTCGGCGCCGTCGAAGAAACCGGGGCGCGCGGCTTCGGCGCGCATCTCCTCGAAGGCATCGACGATCCGGGCGCGCTCCTCGGCCGTGAGAATGCCCACGCGCTCGAGCGCCCGGGCCCAGGCCTGCGAGCCGCGTATATCCGCATCGATCAGGCGCCGGTCGAAGTGCAGCGAGCCGGAAAACCGCTCGAATACCTCCGACGGGCCGCTCTCGAACCGCCCGCCCCAGAGTTTCATTACTTTGCCGCCGCCAGCGCCCGCACCTTCACCGGCAGCCCGATGAGGTTGATGAAGCCGAGCGCGTCTTTCTGGTCGTAGGAAGCGCCCATCGTGAAGCTGGCGATATCCAGCGAGTAGAGCGAGTAGGGCGAAGTGCGGCTGAGCGGCTTCACGTTGCCCTTGTACAGCCCCAGGGTGACCTCCCCGGTGGTGCTTTGGCTGACGGCTTCGAAGAAGGCGTCCAGCGCCTCCCTGAGCGGCGTGAACCAGAAGCCGTTGTAGACCATCTCTGCGTAGTCCAGCGCCAGCCGCTGCTTGTAGTGCAGGGTATTCTTGTCCAGCGTGAGGGCTTCCAGCTCCCGGATGGCCGCCATGATGAGGGTGCCGCCGGGAGTCTCGTAGCAGCCGCGCGACTTCATCCCCACGAAGCGGTTCTCCACCAGGTCGATGCGGCCCACCCCGTGCTCGGCGGCAATGGCGTTGAGCGACTGGAGCAGTTCCACCGCGCTCATGGCCTTCCCGTTCACCGAAACCGGAATGCCGGCTTCAAAGCCTATGGTGACCTGCCCGGGGGTGTCGGGCGCCTGCTCGGGGCTCTTCGTGAGCATCCAGATATCGTCCGGAGCGGCGTTGCGCGGGTCTTCGAGCGCCCCGCCCTCGTGGGAGATGTGCCAGATGTTGCGGTCGCGGCTGTAGATCTTGGTGGTGGAAACCGAGACCGGCACGTTGTGCTTCGCCGCATAGGCCAGGGCGTCCTCGCGGGAGACGATCGACCATTCGCGCCAGGGGGCGATCACCTGCAACTGCGGCGCCAGCGCCTTGTAGGTCAGCTCGAACCGCACCTGGTCGTTGCCCTTGCCGGTGCAGCCATGGGCCAGCGCGTCGCAGCCGGCGGCAAGCGCCACCTCTACCTGCTTCTTCGCCAGCAGCGGCCGGGCGACGGAAGTGCCCAGCAAATACTTGTGCTCGTAGACGCCGCCGGAACGCACCAGCCGCCAGAGATACTGCGAGACGAACTCCTCGCGCATGTCCTCGACGTAGACTTCCGAGGCGCCGGTCTTGCGGGCCTTCTCTTCCAGCCCCGCCAGTTCGTCCTCGCCCTGGCCGATATCGCCGCACACGGCGACGACTTCACAGCCATAGTTCTCCTTCAGCCATGGAATGATGACAGAGGTATCGAGCCCGCCCGAGTAGGCCAGGGCCACTTTCTTCGGTTGTGCCATGTTGGTTGGAATCCTATCCTAACATCATCAAGAGCAGTGCTTTCTGTGTGTGGAGGCGGTTTTCCGCCTGTTCGAAGACCACCGAGCGGCGGCACTCGATGACGCTGTCGGTGACCTCCTCGTCGCGCCGGGCGGGGAGGCAGTGCATGAAGACCGCGTCCGGGCGGGCGTGCGCGAGCAGTTCGTCGTTCACCTGGTAGTCCAGAAAATCCTTGCGGCGGCGGGCCGCCTCGTTCTCCTGCCCCATGCTGGTCCACACGTCGGTGTAGACGGCGTGCGCGCCGGAGACCGCCTCGACGGGGTCGTTGGTGGTCGAAATGTGGCACCCTGTGGCGGCGGCGAGTTCGGCCGCCCGAGCCACAATTTCGGCGTCCGGCTCGTAGCCCGGGGGAGTGCCAATGCGCACGCTGACGCCCAGCCGCGCGGCCGTCAGCAGCAGCGAGTGCGCCACGTTGTTGCCGTCGCCCACGAAGGCCAGCGCCAACCCCCGGCCGCGGCCGAACTGTTCCCGGAAGGTGAGCAGATCTGCCAGCGCCTGGCAGGGATGGTAGCGGTCGCTCAGGGCGTTGATCACCGGCACCGACGACCAGCGCGCCATCTCCTCAACGGTCTCATGCGCGAAGACCCGCGCGACGATGCCGCTCACCCAGCGGTCCAGGTTCCGGGCAACGTCTTTGAGGGGTTCCCGCCCGCCAATCAGTCCTTCGATGAAGACCGAGGTGCCCCCCAACTGCCGGATGGCCAGTTCGAAGG
>JAWLGN010000334.1:0-5683 GCA_041685075.1 Bryobacteraceae bacterium | reverse complement strand
CCACGACCTTGTTCAGGTCCACCTTGGCATCCAGCAGCGCGCGGGCGAAGCAATTCACCGTAGTGCCGATGCCGCACCCCGGGCACCAGATGTGGGGAATGCGCTCGGTGCGCAGGAACGGTTCGACGGGATTCGCGACCTCGGGTTCGACAACAATCTGGCTCATCGGGCGGCCTCCTGAATGGCGGCAAGAATATCTTCCGGGCGGTGCACCCCGCCCCCGGCATGGGTGACGGGAATCACGCGGGCGCGCCCACGGGCGCTGCGTTCCACTTCCCGCACCATCTGGCCCAGGTTCAACTCCGGCACCACGAAGGCGCGGGCGCTCGCCGCCAGCCTTTCGATGTGCGGCTCGGGGAAGGGCCATGCGGTGATCAGCCGGAACATGCCCGCCCGGATACCCTCTTCACGCGCAAGCTGCTGCGCCCGCCGGGCCACCCGGGAGGTGATCCCGTAGGCCACGATCACCACCTCGGCGTCCTCGAGGCCGTCGGCTTCGAACAGCGCGCCGGGCCCGGCCAGCGGCTGCATTTTTCCCGCCAGCCGCCGCACCAGGCGGTCCTGCGTGGCTGCGTTCATGGTGGGGTAGCCGCGCTCGTCGTGGGTCAGGCCGGTAATGTGGAATCGGTAACCCTCGCCTGCGTGGGCCATCTCCGGCACCAGGTCCGGCCCCGGCTCGTAGGGCTTGAATTCCGCGAAGCTCTTTCTAGTGTGGCGGCGGGGGTAAATCTTGATCTTTTCGGCGGGTGGAATCACCACCTTTTCGGTCATATGCCCCACAACTTCGTCCATCATCACCATGACCGGGGTGCGGTAGCACTCGGAGAAGTTAAACGCCTGAATGGTCAGGTCGAAGCACTCCTGGGGCGAGTTGGGGCAGAGGGCGATCATGCCGTAGTCGCCGTGCGAACCCCAGCGCGCCTGCATCATGTCGGCCTGGGCCGGCAGGGTGGGCAGCCCCGTGGATGGGCCGCCGCGCTGCACATCGACGAAAACGCAGGGGGTCTCCGTCATGGCGGCGTAGCCGATGTGCTCCATCATCAAAGAATAGCCCGGCCCGGAGGTGACGGTAAACGCCTTGGCGCCCGCCCACACCGCGCCCTGAATGGCGATGGAAGCGGCCAGCTCATCCTCCATTTGCATGAACACGCCGCCCACTGTGGGGATGCGCGAAGCGAACCGTTCCACGACCTCCGTGGAGGGGGTAATGGGATAGCCTGCGGCAAATCGCGCACCCGCTGCGAGCGCACCCTCACAGCAGGCATGGTCCCCGTCGATGAAATGGACGCCTGTAAGTACGCCCTTGGGATCAGCGTGCATATTTCGAACCGAAAATCGCGAAATCGGGGCAGTAGATGCCGCACAGGTCGCAACCACTACACTTTTCAGGGTGAACGGCGTGCGGCGGGTGATAACCCTTGGAGTTGAAAGCCGACGAGAGGCCCAGCACCTTGGTGGGGCAAAACTCCACACAAAAGCCACAGCCCTTACAACGTTCGACCGTAATGGTAACGAATCCTTTGGCCATCTGATTGTCCCCAGGTGTTAACAGCGGAATCCGCGGTTGACAAGCAAGAAGACTTCCAAAGTATCACGTTGAGTCGGGCGTTTGCGTGAAGCCGCGCTAGAATCTCTCGCATGGACGCTATCACCGCCTTCGACGTCCGGGCCGCCGCTGAGCGCATCCGGCCGCTGGCTAAGCGCACCCCCGTGCTGACCTCCGCTGCCCTCGACGAGCGCGCCGGTTGCCGGGTCTACTGCAAGTGCGAGAACCTGCAAACCGGCGGTGCGTTCAAGATTCGCGGGGCTTCGAACCTGATCCTCTCCATCCCCGCGGCGGACCTGCCCAAGGGCGTGGTGGCTTACTCGTCGGGCAACCATGCGCAGGCGGTGGCCATCGCGGCGCGGCACGTGGGAGCGCCCGCCACCATCGTGATGCCCTCCGACGCCCCGCGCACCAAGCTGGAGGCCACCCGCGCGTATGGCGCCCGCGTTATCACCTACGACCGTTTCAGCGAGAGCCGCGATGCCATTGCCGCCGGCATCGTGAAGGAAACCGGCGCCACGCTGGTGCCGCCTTTCGACCATCCGCTGATCATGGCGGGGCAGGGAACCGCCGCGCTCGAACTGCTGGAGGAAGTTCCGGAACTGGACGCCCTGGTCGCGCCGGTGAGCGGCGGGGGACTGCTCGCCGGCTGCGCGGTCATCGCCCGGGAGATGCGCCCAACCATCCGCATCTTCGGCGTGGAGCCGGAGAACGCCAACGACACCTTCCTCTCGTTCCTCGCCGGAGAGCGCGTGGCCATCGGCCCGCCCCAGACCATCGCGGACGGCCTGGCGGTGACCAAGCCGGGCGAGCTGACCTTCCCCATTCTGCGCCGCCTGGCCGAGCGCATCCTGCTGGTGAGCGACCCTCAACTGCGCGAGGCCGTACGCTTCCTGCTCGAGCGCATGAAGATCCTGGTGGAGCCGAGCGGAGCGGCCGGCGCCGCCGCGGCGCTATCGGGGAAGCTGCCGCGGGAGATCCGCTCCGTGGGCCTGATTCTCTCCGGCGGCAACGTGGACCTGGAGCGGCTGTTCGAATAGGGCCCGATTACTCGTACACCCGCCGCACGCGCCGGCCGATGCGGCAGAGCACGTCGTAGGGGATAGTGCCGGCCAGTTCGGCGATCCTCGCTGCGTCGATCGCGGCCTCGCCCTCGCCGCCCAGCAGGGTCACTTCATCGCCCGGCTGCAATGCCGGCGCGTGGCTCACGTCCACGATGATGACGTCCATGCAGACGCTCCCCAGAATGGGGGCCGGTTTCCCCGCGGCGATCACGCAGCCACGGTTGGAGAGGCAACGGAAGATGCCGTCGGCATAGCCTGCGGCCACCACCGCGATGCGCATGGGCCGGTCTGTACGGAAGGTGGCGCCGTAGCCCAGGGGCGCGCCCGCCGGAACGTCCTTCACCGTGACGATCCGCGCCTTCCAGGTGAGCGCCGGGCGCACTTCGAAGGCCCGCGGCGGCGCCTCTCCGGCGGGTGTGGAGAGGTAGCCGTAGAGCGCCAGCCCGGCCCGCACCAGGTTGCCGTTCCCGCCGCCCCGCGGATAGCCGACCGCGCTGGTGGCGGCCAGGTGAATCCACCGTGGTGCAATCCCGCGCGCTGCGAGGCGCGAACGCACGTCCTCGAAGCGCGCCTTCTGCTCCAGGGTCTGGGAGGTAGTGAAATCTCCCGCCGAGGCCAGGTGCGACATCAGCCCCTCGAGTTCCGCGTGGGGCGCCGCTGCGACGGCGGCGGCGATCTCTTCCGCCCCCGCGCGCGTGCCCATCCGCCCCATGCCGCTGTCGATCTTCAGGTGATACGGCAGCCTCCGGCCGCAGGCCCGCGCCATGCGCTCTAACTCGGCAATGTCATCGAGCGCGGGCAGCGCGGGTGTCAGGTCATATTCGATCGCCGCCTCGCGCTCGAACGGCAGGAAGCCGCCCATCACCAGGATGCGGCCGCCTATGCCCGCCTGCCGCAGCTCCACGCCCTCTTCCACCGTGGCCACCGCCAGCCAGCCGGCGCCCTCGGCGGCCAGCACGCGCGACACCTCCACGGCGCCGTGCCCGTAGGCATCGGCCTTCACTACCCCGGCAACTTCCACCCCGGGACCTGCGGCGCGCCGGATGGCCCGGTAGTTCTCCGCAATCTGCCGGCGGGAGATTACGGCATAGGAACGGCTGGACACGCTTTCATTGTATGACCCGGCGCTTCAGCGGCGCAGACGGTGGAGCAGCTCCTCGTAGCGGCTGGTGACGGCCTCCCAGGAGTACCGCGTGCGCACGCGCTCCACCGCCGCCGCGCGCAACGCCTCCCGCTCGCTTTCCGGCATGGCCAGCGCGAGCGCGATCTTTTCGGCCAGGTCGCCGTTGAAGGGGATGCCCGCGCCGCCGGCCACCTCGGCGTTTTCCGGCGTGTTGCGGTAGAGCACGAGCGCTCCGCGGCCCATGGCCTCGATCAGCGCCGGATGCGTGCCCCCCACTTCCGTGGCGTGGATGTAGGCGAAGCAGTGGGAACCCAACTCGTGGTAGCCGCGACCGTAGATGGCGCCGGGAATCACGATGCGCGGGTCGCTGGTCTGCCGCACCCTAAGGATGTACTCGGCGGCATAGGGCGCATCGCCCACCAGCGCCAGCCGCATCGCGGTCTCGACGCTTTCGAAAGCCTCCCGCACTTCGAGCGCGTGGTTTTCCGGCTCCATGCGGCTCACGTAGAGGAAGTATTGGCCAGGTGTCAGTCCCAGGGTCTCCAGCGCCGCGGTAGTCTCCACCTTGCCGGTCTCCGCTCCGTAAGGGATGAACGTGCTGGACTTCCGCCAGCGCTTCCGGTAGTAGTCCTGGACTGCCTCGGCGTCGGTTACCACCTCGCTGGGGCAGAACGTGGAGAGCCACTCCGAGACCAGGTACCAGGCCTTGGCCAGCCGGTTCCACTTCTTGCGCCGCCTCTCGATGCCGTCCACGTTGAGCGCCACCGGCACCCCGGTGATGCGCGGCAGCAGCGTGAACAGGGCGTTGGCGCCGTTGCAGTAGAGCGCCACCTCCGGCCGCCGCGCCAGCAGGTGCAGGGTGGAGAGCAGGGTATGGCTCAGGGTCTCGAAATACTTATGGCGCAGCGCGGGCAGATAGACCAGCCGCACGCCGCGGTAGAACTCTTCCGGATGGCGCGCGCGGCAGTAGACCGTCACCCGGTGCCCGCGCGCGGCCAGGCGCGTGGAAAGCTCCTCGGCGAAGGTTTCAAAACCGCCGTAATGGGCCGGGATGCCCCGCGTGCCTGCCAGCGCGATGCGCATCGGCGGGATGGCGCCGGGCATTTAGCGGTCGGCCACGCCGGCAGCCTGCGAGGAAACCAGCTCGGGATCCTCCCGGGGCGCCGGTTGGCTCACAGGGTGGTAGCGAAGCCAACTGGTGATGTAGCGGTCGTCCACCCGACGCCGCTGCTGGATGGCGCGCCGCTTGGCCATCGCCCGCCGCCAGTTCCGCGCCAGGAACCAGAAGGCTTTCAGACTGCTGTGCTCCCATAACAGGCAGCACAGCACCACCACGATGTCGCGCGCGGTAATGGAAAACCAGTTCCGCCAGTACACCCCCGCGGAGATGTTCTTCATCCGCATGAGGAACCGGTTCTTCACCGAGTGCATGTTGATGGCCGGGGGCAGGGCCCGGCGGTTGCCCGGCAACACCGTGCGCACGTGATAGCCGCGCGCCAGCGGTACGTAGAGGCACTTCCAGCCCATCAACTGCGCCCGCCACGCCACGTCGGCGTCTTCGCGGTAGACGAAAAAATCGCTGTCGAAGAATTCGCCCTCGACCGAGATGTCTTCGATCATCTCCCGGCGGTAGAGCGCCGCCGCCGCCGTGGCGCCGAAGACGTACTCATATTGCAGGTAGTGCCCGTTATCCACCTGCTGGCTGCCGCGGTCCAGGTGCCGCAGCATGGGGTTGAAGTAGATGCCGGTCGAGTCCACTTTGGGGGTGGCGGGGATCTCGAATTGCGGCGTCATGGTCAACAGCTTGCCGCAGACCGACCCCACCCGCGGGTCCCGCTGCCCGGCTTCCACCAGCGCCTCGATGAACCCCGGCAGCAAGAGCACGTCCGGGTTGGTGGTGAGCACCCAATCACCGCGGGCCAGCGCAATGGCCTGGTTCTGCGCCGCCGC
>JAWLGN010000333.1:0-5700 GCA_041685075.1 Bryobacteraceae bacterium | reverse complement strand
GAAAAATTCGACCGCAGCAAGCCGCACGTTAACGTCGGCACGATCGGCCATATTGACCACGGCAAGACCACCCTGACGGCGGCGATCACGAGGTATCTGGCGAAGAACAACCCGAAGGTGGGCTTCCGGAGCTTCGATTCGATCGACAACGCGCCGGAGGAGAAGGCGCGGGGGATCACGATCGCGGTATCGCACGTGGAGTACGAGACGGCCAACCGGCACTACGCGCACGTGGACTGCCCGGGGCACGCCGATTACATCAAGAACATGATCACCGGGGCGGCGCAGATGGACGGCGCGATCCTGGTGGTGGCGGCCACCGACGGCCCCATGCCGCAGACGCGGGAGCACATTCTGCTGGCGCGCCAGGTGGGGGTGCCGAGCATCGTGGTGTGCATGAACAAGGTGGACATGGTCGATGATCCGGAGCTGCTGGATCTGGTGGAGCTGGAAGTTCGGGATCTGCTGAAGAGCTACCAGTTTCCCGGGGATGAGATTCCGGTGATCCGGGCTTCGGCGCTGGGCGCGCTGAACGGGGAGCCGAAGTGGGAGCAGAGCATCCAGGAGCTGATGGACGCGGTGGACAGCTACATTCCGCTGCCGGAGCGGGCGGTGGACAAGCCGTTCATCATGCCGATTGAAGACATTTTCTCGATCCAGGGCCGCGGCACGGTGGTGACGGGGCGCGTGGAGCGGGGAGTGATCAAGGTAGGGGAAGACGCCGAGATCGTGGGCTTCCGTCCGACGCGGAAGACGGTGGTGACGGGCGTCGAGATGTTCAAGAAGCTGCTGGACCAGGGTGAGGCGGGCGACAACGTGGGCCTGCTGCTGCGCGGGGTGGACAAGACGGAAGTGGAGCGCGGGCAGGTGATCGCGAAGCCGGGCACCATCACGCCGCACAAGAAGTTCAAGGGCGAGGTTTACGTGCTGAGCAAGGACGAGGGAGGGCGGCACACGCCGTTCTTCAACGGGTACCGGCCGCAGTTTTACTTCCGGACGACGGACGTGACGGGCGTGGCGCAGTTGCCCGAAGGGACCGAGATGGTGATGCCGGGCGACAACGTGAACCTGGAAGTGGAACTGATCACCCCGGTGGCCATGGACCGTGGGCTGCGGTTTGCCATCCGCGAGGGCGGGCGCACCGTGGGCGCCGGTACCGTGACCGAGATTATCGAGTAGGCAATCGTCATGGCGCTGAGAGAACGCATTCGCATCCGGTTGAAGGCATACGACCATCGGGTGCTCGATCAGTCGACGACGGAAATCGTCGATACGGCCAAGAGGACCGGCGCGCAGGTGGCCGGGCCCATCCCGCTGCCGACGTCGCGGAGCGTCACGACCGTGCTGCGGTCGCCGCACGTGGACAAGAAGTCCCGTGAGCAGTTCGAGATCCGCACGCACAAACGGCTGCTGGACATTCTGGAGCCGACCCAGCAGACGGTGGACGCGCTGATGAAGCTCGACCTGCCCGCGGGTGTGGATGTCGAGATCAAGGCGTTTGGGAAGGAACACAGGTAGGCGCGCCGCTCCGGGCGCCGGCCGGCGGGTAGGCCGCCGCCGGCGCCTGTGAGCCGCGCCTCGACGGAATGGATGAACGCCGCGCAGGGCCCGCGAGCCGGGAGCGGAACCGCTTCGGGCGCTGCGGTCCGGCGTTGAAGGAAAGTTACAGATGAGCCCAGGAATCCTTGGCAAGAAAATCGGAATGACGCAGGTGTTCCGGCCGGACGGCCAGGCCGTTCCGGTGACGCTGCTGAAAGCGGGTCCCTGCATGGTCGTGCAACGCAAGACGCCTTCGGTGGACGGCTACGATGCCGTGCAGCTCGGATTGATGGAGTTCATCAAGCCGGCGCGCATCAACAAGCCCCAGACCGGCCACTTGAAGAAGGCCAACGTGGAGGGGGCGCGGTTTCTGCGGGAACTGCGGCTCCGGCCCGGCGACGACGATTTGAAACCCGGCGACAAGGTGCTGGTGGACCAGTTCCAGCCCGGGGCCAAGGTGGATGTCATCGGCGTGAGCAAGGGCCGTGGGTTCGCGGGCGTCATGAAGCGCCATCACTTTGGCGGCGGCCGCAGCACCCACGGGTCGATGTTCCACCGTGCGCCCGGTTCCATCGGGGCGTCCAGCTATCCCTCGCGGGTATGGCCGGGCACGCGCATGGGGGGGCAGCTCGGCAACGAGCAGGTCACGGTGCGGAACCTGGAAGTGATCGACGTGGACACCGAGGACAACGTGCTGGTGGTGAAGGGCGCGGTGCCCGGGCCCAACGGCGGGTACGTGGTGGTCCGGAGGGCGAAGAGGTAAGGCCATGCCGCTTGTCGATGTTGTGGATCTGAACAATCAGAAGGTCGGGGAGGTGGAACTCTCCGACGATGTATTCGCCGCCGAGGTGAATGAGGCGCTGCTCTACGAGGCCGTGCGGCACTACCAGGCGGGGCGGCGCGCCGGCAGCGCCAAGACCAAGACTCGGCACGAGGTGGCGGGATCGGGAAGGAAGCTGTGGCGGCAGAAGGGCACCGGGCGCGCCCGGGTGGGTTCCATCCGTTCGCCGTTGTGGCGGCACGGCGGAACCGTGCACGGGCCGGTGCCGCGCGACTACAGCTACCGGCTGAACCGCAAGATGCTGGTGGGCGCGCTGCGCTCGGCGCTGAGCGCCAAGCTGCGCGACGGCGAATTGAAGGTGGTGCAGGCGCTCGAACTGCCGGACCCCAAGACCAGGAACGCCGCCGCCGTGCTCCGGAAACTCGAGGTCGACCGCAAGGTGCTGGTGGTGGATAACAGCGGCGGCCGGAACCTGAGCCTGGGGCTGCGCAACCTGCCCGGGGTCACCCTGATGCCGACCCGGGAGGTGAGCGCCTATCACCTGCTGGGGCACGACTGCGTGCTGCTCAGCGAGACCGCGGCGCGGAAATTTTCGGAGGCACTCGCAAAATGACCATTCACGAAGTGCTTCGCCGGCCTCTGGTGACGGAGAAGGGCGTAACCAAGAAAGACGAAGAGCGCACGCTGTGCTTCGAGGTCGCCGCGGCCGCCAACAAGGTGCAGGTGCGGCAGGCGGTGGAGAAGCTGTTCAAGGTGAAGGTGGAGGAGGTCCGCACGGCCAATTTTCCCGGCAAGATGCGGCGCCGGGGCCGCTTCACCGGCTATCGGCCCGACTGGAAGAAAGCGTACGTGCGGCTGAAGGCCGGCGAGAAGGTGCCGGACTTCGCGGAGATTTAGGACATGGCGATCAAATCCTACAGCCCGACGACCCCGACGCGGCGGTTCCAGACGGCGGTATCCCGCCAGGACATCACCAAGGATCGGCCGGAGAAATCGCTGGTGCGGCCGAAGAAGCGCAGCGGCGGGCGCAACTCCCTGGGGCGCATCACGTCGCGCTTCATCGGCGGGGGCGCCAAGCAGGCCTACCGGGTGGTGGACTTCAAGCGGGACAAGGTCGGGGTGCCCGCGAAAGTGGCGGCCATTGAATACGACCCCAACCGCAGCGCGCGCATCGCGCTGCTGCACTACCGGGACGGCGAGAAGCGCTACATCATCCAGCCCCACGGGCTGACGGTGGGGATGACGGTGGAAGCGGGCCCCCAGGCCGATATTCTGGTGGGCAACGCGCTGCCGCTCAAGAACATGCCCGCCGGCACGGTGGTGCACAACATCGAGCTGAAGCCCGGCAAGGGCGCCCAGATGGCGCGCTCGGCGGGAACGTCGGCGCAACTGGTGTCGCGCGAAGGCGGGCTGGCCCTGCTGAAGCTGCCCTCGGGCGAGGTGCGGCGGGTGCCGGACGAGTGCATGGCCACGGTGGGGCAGGTGGGCAACCTGGACCACGAGAACATTTCGCTCGGCAAGGCGGGGCGTACCCGCTGGCTGGGCAAGCGGCCGCACAACCGCGGCGTGTCGATGAACCCGGTGGACCACCCGCACGGCGGCGGCGAGGGCCGGACCTCCGGCGGCCGCAACCCGGTGACTCCCTGGGGCCGGCCGACACGCGGCTTCAAGACGCGCAACAACAAGCGCACCGATCATTGGATCGTGACCCGCAAGGGCAAGAAGCGGTAGGGGGCGGAGAGAGCAAGCATGGGACGTTCGATCAAAAAAGGGCCGTTCACCGACGGGCACCTCGATCGGAAGATCGAGGCGCTGAACGCCGCCAACGACAAGAAGGTGATCCGCACGTGGTCGCGCCGTTCGACGATCCTGCCGGAGTACGTCGGCCATACCATTGCGGTGCACAACGGCAAGAAGTTCATCCCCGTGTACATCACCGAGAACATGGTGGGGCACAAGCTGGGGGAATTCGCGCCCACCCGGCTGTTCCGGGGGCATGCCGGCAAGGCGGCCAGCGAAAAGGGATCGCGGCCGTCCTAGGACGAGGAGCAGGGACATGGAAGCCAAAGCAGAAGCCCGATACATCCGGGTCTCGCCGCAGAAAGCGCGGCTGGTGGTCGATTTGATCCGCGGGATGAAGGCCGGGGATGCCATCACCAGGCTGCGGACGACCAACAAGCGCATCGCGCCTGAGGTGGAGAAGGTCCTGCACTCGGCGATCGCCAACGCGCAGAACCGCTTCGACAGCGTGGACGTGGACGAACTGGTGGTTTCGGCGGCCTATGTGAACGAGGGGCCGCGCATGAAGCGCATCCGCCCGGCGCCCATGGGCCGCGCCTACCGCTACCAGCGGCGCATGGCCCACATCGTGGTGAAGGTGGCGTCGAAGGAAGAGGCATAGCATGGGACAGAAAGTACATCCGTACGGATTCCGGCTGGGCTACAGCAAGCCCTGGCGCTCCCGGTGGTTTGCTAAGCAGGACTACGCCGCGCTGCTGCGGGAAGATGTAAAGCTGAAGGAGAACCTGCGCCGCCGGCTGAAGTCGGCCGGGGTGAGTTCGGTCGAAGTGGACCGGCCGGGGAACAAGCTGCGGGTCACCATCCGGACCTCGCGGCCGGGAATCATCATCGGCCGTAAGGGCGCCGAGATCGAGAAGCTGAAACAGGAGCTGACCCGGCGCACCCGGCGGGACGTCTTCATCGACATCCAGGAAGTGCACAAGCCGGAACTGGACGCGCAACTGGTATCGGAGTCGATCGCGCTGCAACTGGAAAAGCGCGTGGCGTTCCGGCGCGCCATGCGCAAGGCCGTGGATTCGGCGCTGCGCTTCGGGTCCAAGGGCGTGAAGGTCAGGGTTTCGGGCCGGCTGAACGGGGCCGAGATTGCGCGCAGCGAGTGGTACCTGCAAGGGCAGCTTCCGCTGCACACCCTGCGGGCCGATATCGATTACGGCTTTGCCGAAGCTCACACCACCTACGGCGTGATCGGGGTGAAGTGCTGGCTGTACAAGGGCGAGATCCTGGGCGCCGGCGCGCGGTTGGGCGGCTTGGCTGTGGCCGAGCCGGAGCCGCGGCGTGAGCGACGCCCCCGGCGAAGCGACAGGGAGCAGGCACCGGCGCCGCCGCCGGTGGTGGTGGCGGAGCCGGCCGGGCCGGCCATCCAGACGCCGCCGCCGGAGCTGCCGCGTCCGGCAGCGCGTCCCGTAACCCCCATTCTGCCGCCGCTGACGGTTCCCCAGCCGTCCTGGAAACAGGAGGTCCGGCCGGCCGAGCCCACCGCTCAGCCGCCGGCCGAGCCCGCGGCGCAGCCGCCGGCCGAGCCCGCGGCGCAGCCGCCGGCCGAGCCCGCGGCGCAGCCGCCGGCCGAGCCCGCGGCGCAG
>JAWLGN010000332.1:0-5723 GCA_041685075.1 Bryobacteraceae bacterium | reverse complement strand
CGTCCCGGCCCATGCCGAACAGCGCGGCGTCGATGCGCCCCAGCATCAGGTACCACGAGTTTGCCGTTACCGCCGCGGGCGCCTCCTGCCAGCACAGGCCCGGAATGCCGGCGGTTTCGGCGCGGAGCAGCGCGGCGTTGCGCGCGCGGCGCGCATTCTGCTCCGGCAAACGGGCCAACTGCGCCAGTAGCACGCCCGCCTGCCAGGCGGTCATCCGGCAGTTGGTTCCCAGGGTGTAATGGTGGAACCAGCCGCCGCCCTCGCGCCGCCCCTGGTCCCCGAGGGAGCGCAGCCGGGCGGCGAAATCGGCGTCGTTGGTCACCACCATCCCGCCCTCTCCCGCGGTCATGACCTTGGAGTTCTGGAAGCTGAAGGAGCCGGCCAGCCCGAGGCTGCCGGCGCGGCGGCCCCGCCACTCGGCGCCGTGGGCGTGGGCAGCGTCCTCGATCAGCAGCAGATTGTGCTGCCGGGCCAGTTCGAGCAGCCGGTCCATCTCCGCCAGGGCGCCCCCGAAGTGCACCACCAGGATGGCTCGGGTGCGCGGCGAAACCGCCGCCGCGGCGCGTTCAGGGTTCAGGTTGAAGCTCAGCGCCCCCACATCCGCGAAGACCGGCGTGGCGCCCGCGCGCGAGACCGCCGTGGCGGTAGATATAAACGAGATGGCCGGTACGATCACTTCGTCCCCAGGCCCGATGCCGGCGGTCTCCAGGATCATCTCCAGAGTCGCGGTCCCGTTCGCCGCCGCCACCCCGTATTCGCAATGCTGGAAGGCGGCGAACTCGCGCTCGAAGCGGCGCACCAGCTCGTGATACCCGCCCCAGCGCTCGCTGGCGAGTACCTGCTTCAGGAACTCCGCTTCGGTGTCGTCCCACACGGGCCAGTTCGGGATGGTCATAAGCTTCATGGAAACATAGATCGCGCAGGCGCGCATCCCGCCCCTGGCGTACGCCGGCGAACGCGTTTGAGGGGAAGATCACGTACGCGCTTTCACGAATTGGCTTCTTTGCGAGCACGCTTCCTAAAATGGAATTGGGATGCACGGCACCTGCACGCTGATTTTGGTCCGCCATGCCCACACCCTGGAGAATGGCGGCAGTCCCAATCCGAAGCTTTGCGGACGCTACGAGGCGCAACTGAGCGGGCTGGGAGAGGAGCAGGTGAGCCGTCTCCGGAGTGCTCTGGCGGAGGCCGATGCCGATGCGGCGTACGCCAGTCCACTAAAGCGCGCCATGGCAACGGCCGCGGCGCTGCCGGTCGAACTCGCTCCCGTGCCCCTGGCTTCGCTCCAGGAGATCGATTGCGGCGCGGTGGACGGGTGGCCGGTTGCGGAGATCCTGGAGCGTCTTCCGGAACTCTGGCGGCGCAACCTGGCCCAGGATGACGACCGCTTCGGCTGGCCTGGCGGGGAAACCTACGAGCACTTTCGCGCGCGGGTGATTCGCGCGGCGCGCGCCATCGCTGCGCGCCACTGCGGCGAGCGCGTGGTGGCCGTCACCCATGCCGGTTTTGTCAGCCAGTTGGTAGGCTGCATCTCCGGCGCGCGGCCTTCCCAATGGGAGCGCTTCCGGCCGGGCAACGCCAGCATCACAGAGGTGCGCTGGAGCGACGACGAAGCGCCGGCGGTGGTGCGCTACGACGATCGTTCCCACCTGGCCGGTCTTCCCGAGCTCTGAGCCGCTTGCCCGTTAAAACTCGAGCCGCACCCCCACCTGGCCAATCCTTGGTCCGGCCAGTCCGTTCAGGGAGGTAATGGTGCCGACGTTCGCCGCCCGGATGTTCGTCGCCGGAGTGCTGTAGTTCGGGTGATTGAGGACGTTGCGGAAGGTGCCCTGCACCATCAGGCGCAACCGTTCGGTGAACTGAAACTCCTTGTGCAACCCGCCGCTCAGGTCGAACGTGCCGGGACCGACCAGGATGTTGGGCGACGAGTTCCCGAAACGCCCCACGTTCCCATCCGGCCGCCCGTCGCCCGTCACGTCGCCGGGAACGCGGAAGGCGGCGGCATCGAACCAGCGCAGCAGCGTCCGTTCCGAAGCCGGCAGGTTGCCGCCGGCCACCCGGTCGGGCCGGCCGCTGGTGGTATTCGTATTGGACACATCGAAGCCGTTAAACGTGGGGTTGAAGAAGGACCCGGTTTGCGCGGCCAGCGTGGAACTGAGGGTCCACCCGCCGAGCACCCACTGGGCGATGCCGCCCAGAGCGGGCGCGAAACGGCGTCCCCGGCCAAACGGTATGTCCCAGAGCAGGCTGCCCACCACGCGGTGGCGGGGCTGGTAGCTCACGTTCCCGTATTCGGCGTGCCGGGCATAGGAGTTCTCCACCCCGCAGCCGGCCTCGCTGTCGCTCTGGCAATCGGTAAGCGACTTGGCCCACGACCAGCCGATCTGGTAGTACAGCCCGGCCCGGTGCTTGCGTTCCACGTCGATATGCAGCGACTGGTAGTTGTGGATCCCGCCGTTTTCCCGCAGTTGGATGTTCTGCAACTGCGGAAAGCGCCGCAGGTTGTTGCTGAATGGAGTGGTGCTTGGGGGCGGCTGGTTGACGTTCCGTACCCAGGGCAGGCTGCGCGAGTTCGTGCCGATGTAGGAGACGCGGATGCCCATCTGGGCGACCTCCTGTTCCACCGTCAGGCTCCACTGCTGGATGTAGGGGTTGCGGAAGCGGGGATCCAGGGCGGGGAAACTCTGCGCCCCAATGGCCCCGAAGCCGGCTGGAAAGGCGCGCGGGAATTGAAACTCCGGAACCCCGGCATCGATGCGGTTGGTGAAGGACTCCGACGATATATAGGGTCCGCCCGCGCCCAGCCGCCACAACTGTGAGGTGAGATCGTCGATGTAGATGCCGTAGCCCCCGCGAATGACGGTCCGGGCGCTTGCGAAGGGCCGGTAGGCGAAGCCGAAGCGCGGCACGAGGTTATTCAGGTCGGTGTAGTAGAGGCTCTTCGGCAGACCTGCCTGTTCCGCCGTCACGATGGGGACCAGGTGCTGCGGGAACAGCGGGTTGACGGCCTGCAGCGCCTTCTCGCTGGGGACCACGACCTGCCCGGTCGAGGGGTCGAAGTTAAAGAGCAGCTCTTCGTTGTCGTGGTACGGCGGGTTGTATTCGTAACGCAGGCCGGGGTTGAGGGTCAGCTTGCGGGTCACCTTCCAGTCGTCCTGTACGAACAGCGCCATATCCCGGTTGATGACGTCCTGCAGCGGGATGGCGCTGGCGCGTCCGGCGGTCTGCGGCAGGCCCAGTAGAAAGTCGGCGTAGTCGAAGCCGCTGAAGGTGCCGGTGAAGGAGAACTGGCCGAACTGCAGCACGGGAAAGCTGGTGCCGCCGGGGAAGTTGGATCCGCGGTTGAAGGACAGGCTGATGCCGGCCTTAATCGTGTGGTTCGAGCGCGTCCAGGTCAGGTTGTTCGACACCTGGTAGATCCGCTCGCTGGGGTCTTGAAACAGGTCGGTGGCGCCGATCTGGGAGAAGTTGGTGAAGCCGAACACCGGCGCGCCCTTGGCGATCTCCGGGTTCCAGGAAACGCCCTCCAGGCCGAAGCGCTCCACCAGCGCGGGACCGTCCAGGGGGTTGAAAGCCGGGTTGCGGCTGCGCATCACGCCGAACCGGAACTCGTTCACGGTGGCCGGATTCAGTACGTGGGTATCGGAGATCGTGATCGCCGTGGTGCGCCGGTCCTGGTCGCGTATGGGCATGGTGGGCAGGTCGTAATCGTAGACGTTGGCGCCCGTCTGGTTCCATGAGAACCGGCCGAACAGGGAGTTCGCCTCGGACAGGCGGTGGTCCACCCGGGCCTCCACCATCGACTTGAACGTCTTCCCCGGACCGACGCCCCGCCAGTTGCCTAGGAAATTGTTCTCCGGGCCGAAGTTCGGCAAGGGGAAGAAATGCTCCTGAATCCGCTCGGCCACGGGGCTGATCCGCTCCGCCGGAACGATGTTGCCCGCGAAAGGAAGGCCCGTCAGCGGATCGCGGATGACGGTGCCGGGCAGCAGCGAGGAGAAGTCACCGTTGCGGAACGCGGCGGTCGGCACGTTGGTGTTCGAGAAGATCCGCTCGCTGCGGGCGGGAAAACGCTCCCAGGTGGAGAAGAAGAAGGTCCGGTTTTTCAGGATCGGGCCGCCGGCGGACACCCCGTAGTTGTTCTGCACCTGAAAGGGTACGGAGCTGGAGAACGTGTTGCGTGCCGTCAGGCGCGAGTTGGTGTGATAGTAGAACAGGCTGCCGTGGTATTCGTTGGTGCCCGACTTCGACGTGGCATAGTAGCCGCCCGGCAGCGCCGATTCCGCCTTGTCGTTGGCGAGCTGCACCCGCAGTTCCGCCGTCATCTCCATGCCGCTTTCCGACGGTCCCACGGCGTTGGCGAACAGCGGCGAGCGGATGCTGGTGCCGTCCACCGTGGCATGCCACTGGAAGCCGCGCGCGCCCCCGAGACTGACGTTGGATCCCTGCCCCCGGATCGCCCCGGGGGTGAGCACCAGCATGGTGAAGTAGAAGCTGTTCCGGTTGTTGATCGGCAGCTTCACCATGACGTCGTTGCCACGGATCGCGGCTACGTCGGCGCTCTCGGTATTGATCGGAGCGGCGGCCGCCTCGACGTTCACGGTCGTGGTGACGTCCCCAACCTCCAGGCGCAGGTCCGCGCGTACGGTGGACGAAGTTTCGAGCAGCAGGTTGGTCACCTGAACGGCTTTGAATCCCGGGCGCTCGGCCGATACCGTGTAGCGGCCCGGAATCAGGTGAGTGACTTCGTACAGCCCGTTTTCGCGCGTGACGGTCCGGTGTTCGATCCCGGTGCCCACATTACGAACCGTCACGACAACTTCCGGAATGGCCGCGCCCGTGGAATCGGTGGCGGTTCCCAGAATGGTGCCCAGCGTCGTCTGGGCTGAGAGGTCGAGACTTGCGGCCATGACGATCAGGCCGGCCACAGCAATCCCTTTGCAAACGCAGTGCATGGTGTCCCCCCCCGCTGAATGGCTTCAGTATATATCGGGGATCGCGGTGCCAGCCTTGAGGCGACGGCAAAGTTTACAGAGTAAAACCAGCCGCCGGCGAGGGGGAACTCAGCAGGTCATCGGCGGTCAGGTCCGGTCCACAATGCGCCCGTCGCGCATGTGCACGATGGAGTGGCCGTAGGCAGCCGCCTCGGGGTTGTGGGTGATCATGAGGATGGTCTGGTGCAGGCGGTCGTTCAACCCGCGCAGCACTTCCAGCACGGCTTTCGAGTTTTCCGTGTCCAGGTTGCCGGTCGGCTCGTCGGCCAGCAGGATTGCCGGCCGGTTGACGATGGCCCGGGCGATGGCGATGCGCTGCTGCTCGCCGCCGGAGAGCGCGGCGGGCTTGTGATCCAGCCGGTGCGCCACGCCCAGCAGCTTCAAGACCTCGTGGAATTCGGGATCGTCGCCGTTTTCGCACCCGGCGATGAAGCGCGCCACCGCGATGTTGTCCCGCGCGGTGAGGTTGGGCAGCAGGTTGAACTTCTGGAAGACGAAGCCGACGGTGGTTTTGCGCAGCCTGGTGCGGCCGGCATCGGTCATCCGGGTAAGGTCCTGGCCGGCCAGCACGACGCTTCCCGAAGTGGGCGGGGTCAGCCCGCCGATGATGTGGAAGAGGGTGGATTTTCCGGAGCCGGAAGGTCCCACGATGGAGAGAAATTCTCCCGCCTGTACTTCCAGGTTCACGCCGCGAAGCGCCGGCACGTCCACCTGGCCCACGCGGTAGAC
>JAWLGN010000331.1:0-5739 GCA_041685075.1 Bryobacteraceae bacterium | reverse complement strand
CGGGAGCGGCAAAGGAACGGGCAGGCATTCAGCGCCGGCACCGGCTGGTTCCGGGCCGGAGGCGCCCCGGCCGAGTCCCAGCGCCTGGCATTCGGCTACACCCGCCAGCACGCCGGGCGCACGCTCTTCCCATACCTCCAGATGGATGCGCTGTACGACGATGCCGACCGCGCCCATCTCTCCTGGCAGGCGCAGAGGCTGGGCCGGCTCGAACACCTGCGCGCCCAGGGCTACTTCACCCGCGTCCGCCACTGGATGACGGACGAGTGGCGCACCACGTCCACCGGCGCGCCGCGCCCGTTCGCCATGGCCACCTTCGCCGAAACCCGAACCATCGGGGGCCGCGTGGACGGCGAGCTCTCCTCCTTCACCGCCGGGTTCGAAGGCTACCGCCGCAACTGGGATGCCGTGAATACCCTCCGGATGGCGGGCGTCTACACCGGCCAGGCTTCCGTCCCCGGAGTCTGGATGACCACGGGCGGCGCCTACGCGCAGTTCCGAAAGATGCTCCTCGACCGCTTGCAGATCGTTGCCGGAGCCCGGTTCGACGCCGCTTCCAGCGAAGCCACCGACCCCGCCGCCAATACCGACCTGTACTACGCCTACCATGGCACGCGGGCGCGGCGGCGCGGCGACGCGCATCCCTCCGGCTCCGTGTGGCTCTCCTACGCGCTGGGCAACGGGCTGGAACTGTTCGCGGGAGCCGGCCGCACCATCCGGTTCCCCGACCCCCAGGAACGTTTCTTCGCCCTCCAGAGAATGGGCACCGACTGGGTGGGCAATCCGGCCTTGCGCTCCACCAAAAACACCGAAACGGATCTGGGACTCACCTTCCGCCGGCGGCGGCTCACCATCCGCCCGACCCTGTTTCATAGCCGCCTGCATGATTTCGTGCTGGTTCTCAACCAACCCAGGTCGATAGCGGTTCCTTCGGTGATGAACCCCGCGGCACGCTCTTACGGCAACGTGGAGGCAACCATCTACGGCGGCGAACTGGAGTGGAGCTTCGCCGTCAGCCGCACCCTGCTGCTAAAGGGCGGGCTTTCCTATGCCCGGGGCGCCTGGCGCAAGGGGGACCTCCCGGAAATGCCGCCCTCGCGTTCGCGCACGGCGCTGCGCTACGCCGGCAAGTTGTTCTTTGCCGAAGCCGAAGGCGTGGCGGTCAACGCGCAGAAGCGCGTCGCGCCCGAACTGCTCGAAACCCCCACCCCGGGTTACGGCCTGCTGAATATCAAGGTCGGAGTCCACACAGGCAAGCTGCGATTCGCCGCGGGCGTCGACAACCTCTTCGACCGCTTCTACTACGAGCACTACTCCTTCCAGCGCGATCCGTTCCGCACCGGAGCGCGGGTTCCGGAACCCGGGAGGAGCCTTTTCCTCACGGTCGCCTTCCGATAGTCCCGGACAGACCGCGCCCGGAAAACCCTATCGCCGCTTGACCATCGGCACTCACCGGCGCACCGCCTCCGCAGGATTCACCCAAAGACATCCGATTCGCCGCAACTCCCCTGGAGAAATTACCTTCCACAGGCATTGGAATGCCATGCCGCCGTTGCCCGCAGCGGCAAAACCGCAGATCCGCACGGGCGCTACAATGATTTTCGAGGTGATTATCGTGAATCGACGGAAGCTGTGTGTGCTATGCGTGGCCGCCGCATCCGTGGCGACCGGCTTCGGCGCGGAAGCGCCGGACCTGATCCTCCACCACGGTAAGATCGTCACGGTGGATGCATCCTTCAGCATCGCCCAGGCGGTGGCTATCAAGGACGGCCGCATCGCCGCCGTGGGCAGCGACACCGACGTGCTGCGGCTCCGAGGAGACGGCACCCGCACCGTAGATCTTCAGGGCAAAACCGTCCTCCCCGGCCTCATCGACAGCCACGTGCATTCCACGGGCGCTTCCATGTACGAGTTCGATCACACCATCCCGGACATGGAGACCATTCAGGACGTGCTCGATTACGTGAAGTCGCGCGCCGCCGTACTGAAACCGGATCAATGGATCTCTATCTCCCAGGTCTTCATCACCCGGCTCCGCGAACAGCGCTATCCCACGCGCCGGGAGCTGGACCAGGCGGCCCCCAACCACCCGGTCATCTTCAGCACCGGGCCGGATGCGGCGCTCAACAGCAAGGCCCTGGAACTGGCCGGCATCGGCCGCGAGCCCCGGCCGGACGAAGGCAAGCTCGGCAAGGTGGAACGCGATCCCCAAACCGGCGAGCCCACCGGCATCATCCGCAGCGCCAGCCGCTTTGTCAGGGCCCGGACCGGCGCCCGGGTTCCTACGCAGGCCGATCGCCGCAACCGCCTCAAAATGCTGCTCGCCGACTACAACTCCGTGGGCATTACCAGCATCGTGGAGCGCACCGCCGGCGACCGCTCCGTCGAGCTGTTCCAATCCCTTCGGGACGCCGGAGAACTCACCTGCCGCACCTTCATCACCTACAGCATCAATCCCCAGGACCCCATCGAGAAGCTCGAAGCCCAGATCGCCAAACTGGCTGCCAGCCCCCTGCGCCGCTACGACAACATGCTTTGGGTTCGCGGCCTCAAGATCTTCCTCGATGGCGGCATGCTCACCGGCAGCGCTTACATGCTCCAGCCGTGGGGCGTCAGCAAAATCTATTCCATCACCGACCCTACCTACCGGGGCATGCTGTACGTCGAGCCGGGCAAACTCTTCCGCATCGCCCGGGCCGCCCTGCGCAACGACATGCAATTGACCGCGCACTCGGTGGGTGACGGCGCCGTGCGCGCCCTGGTGAACGCCTACGAAGAGGTGAACAACGAGTTCCCCGTGCGCGATAAGCGCCCGTGCATCAGCCATGCCAATTTCTCCACCCTGGAGGACATCGAGCGCATGCGGCGCATCGGGATCGTGGCCGATTTGCAGCCCGCCTGGCTGCGTCTCGACGGCGCCACCCTGGAAAAACACTTCGGCGCCGACCGGCTGCGCTACTTCCAGCCCTATAAGACGCTGTTCCAGCGCGGCGTCATGGTGGGTGGCGGCTCAGACCACATGCAGAAAATCGGCAGCCTGCGCTCCAACAACCCGTACAACCCGTTCCTGGGGATGTGGACCGCGCTGGCGCGCCGCCCGCGGTGGACCGAGAAGCCCCTGCACCCGGAGGAACGCATCACCCGCGAGCAGGCCATCCGGCTCTACACCATCAACAACGCCTACCTCACCTTCGAAGAAAAACAGAAGGGATCGCTCGAGCCGGGCAAACTCGCCGACCTGATCGTGATTGACCGCGACATCCTCCGCTGCCCCGAGGACGAGATCAAGGATATCCAGGTGGAGCGCGCCTACCTGGGAGGCAAACTGGTCTACCAGCGGCAGTAACGACGATTTCCGGCGGCCGCGGCCGGGGAGTGCCCCCGGCCCGCGCGGCTGCCGGATGGAAAGACAGCAACGACCCTCAAGCCGCCGTGCGCCTCGAGTTGCGCACGATCTCGAACTCGTAACCGGTTGCGCCGGCGGGCCATCGCACCTCGACTCGCGAGCCCGCGCCCAACTCTACGCCCAGCGGCCTGATGAAGACCGGAACCGATCCGCCGTTGGTTACCCGCAGCGCAGGCCTGCCCGATTCCCACACCACGCGGTGGCGCAATGGGGTATCGCCCTTCCGCCCCTCGGCCGAGGCGAGCAACGCCGCTATCCAGACTGGCTGCTGGTGCACGGCAGTCGCGGTCTTCTTCATATATCCCCATAGGGGCTCGCGCCGGTCGTTTTGATAGAGGCAAAAACGCGGGGGGCGAACCGGCAGTACCGTTGGTACCTTTCCGGGCCGAACCGCGCCGCCCGCCCGGGTGCGCTATGATGAACGCAAGAACCATTCGCACTCCATACCCCTGGGTATCCCGATGATCGACACGCTGTTGAACATCCTGCTGCGGTGTCCCCACCGCCGGCTCACGCGTCCCATCACTCCAGTTGGCCGCGGAGGCGTCGCCAAGGGGGGCACCTACGTCGTCTGTCTCGACTGCGCCAAGCAGTTCGCCTATGACTTGGAGGAGATGCGCGTCGGAAAGCCCATCGAACGCTCCAGCGAGAACGGCGTCCTGGAACCCGGGACGCCCATGGCGCGCAAGACTAAGGTCAAGCTTGCCCTCTGGGCATCGCTGCCCATGGCGCTGTTCGCGGGATGGGCGCTGAAGCCGCGCAAGTCCCCTCATGCGCCGCCCGATACGGCCTCTTCGTCGGGATCCACCAGAGAAGAATAACCGGGAATAGCTCAGCGCTGGTCCGGCTGCGCGCCGTAATGACTGCGGAGATGCCGGATCCAAAGTTGGCGATCTTGATGGCGCCGCCGCGCGTACCACCACCAGGGCGTAAGCGGCAGTGTTTCCAGAAGGGCCGCAAGGCGGGCTGCGATCCCCTCGCTCCAGGCTGTCGCGCGCATAAACGTAGATTAGGCCGCCGCAGCGCCCCGTGCAACTGCGCGGTCGTCTGGTTTTGTGAACTTTCTTGCCAATCTGCGGTTGCAAATGTCGCCAGCCGCGCGATTTTTGCGTCAGGGTACCGGGCGTGCCGCCGCCAGGGTGACCGATCCAGTGGCTCCCGGTAGCGCGCTCCGCTACGCTTGCCCCCTGGCTGCCGCGCGCCGCGCGATCTCATCCGGCGGTACGTCTTCCTTGTGGGTGGCCAGCCACCAGATGTTGCCCGAGGCATCCCGCACGCCGCCGTGGCGGTCGCCGTAGAACTGGTCGGCCGGTTCCATGATCGAAACCGCGCCGGCCTCCAGGGCGCGCTGGTAGACCGCGTCGCAGTCGGGCACGTACACGTAGAGAGCGGCCGGCATGGCGGGCCAGCGGGCGCTGGCCTCCCCCAACATCAGCATCGAGTCCCCAATCTTCACTTCGGCATGCCCGATGGTGCCGTCAGGCGCCGGCATGCTGAAAACCACCTCCGCCTGAAAGGCCTGCTTCATGAACTCCAGCAGCCGGTTGGCGCCGTGGACGACGAGGTACGGAGTGAGGGTGCCATAACCCTCCGGGATCGGTTTGACAGCCATGGGAGTTTGCTCTCTCTGGGTGACTTTCCCAAAGCCCCCGCAGAAGTGTCAAGCGCGCAGCGTACGCCTGCGAACCACTCAGCAGATGCGCGGCAACTGCTCGGCGAAGGGCAGGTCCAAAATGCGGGTGCCGCCGATTTCCGTCTTCAGCAGCACCATGCGGGGGTGATCGGCCACAACCCGGCCGATAATGGCGGCGTCGCGGCCGAGCGGGGTGCGGCGCATGGCTTCCAACACGGCGTCAGCCGATTCGGGAGCCACGAACGCGGCAAGCTTCCCCTCGTTGGCGACGAACATGGGATCCAGCCCCAGGATCTCGCAGGCCGCCCGCACGGGTTCCCGCACCGGAATGCCGGCGGCTTCGATTTCCACCCCGACGCCCGCGGTTTCCGCAATCTCGCACAGCGTAGCGGCCAGGCCGCCGCGGGTGGGATCCCGCAGCGCGTGGACTTCCCCCGCCGCGAGCATCGCTTCCACCATCTTGTGGAGCGCCGCCGTGTCGGAGAGGATGGCGCCTTCGAACTCCAGGCCCTCGCGGCACGACATCACCGCCATCCCATGGTCCCCGATGGTGCCGCTGACCAGCACCACGTCTCCCGGCCGCGCGTTCGACGCCGAAATGAAAACGCCCGGCGGCACCACCCCGATGCCCGACGTGTTGATGAACAGCTTATCCGCCGATCCCCGGTTCACCACTTTGGTGTCGCCCGTGACGATCTCG
>JAWLGN010000330.1:0-5739 GCA_041685075.1 Bryobacteraceae bacterium | reverse complement strand
CCGCAGGAACGCGACCGCCGCGGCATTCAACGGCCCGAGCGCCATCCCGGCGCGCCCGGCCCGCTCGACATTGGCGCGCCAAGTGGGCGCAAAGCAGATCATCGGCAGCGCAGATTCGCGGGCTATTTCTAGGTACTCCCGGTAGATCGCCGCCAGGACGGCCGCAGCCGCCGGCTGCGAGGGAAACGCGGCGTGGAGGACGTGCGGGTCCAGTTGGACGCGCGGGTCGCGCCGCAGCCGCTCGATAACGGCGCCCTCGGCCAGCGCTACCGGCATGGCGCTACCGGAGCAGCAGGTGGACGCCGCGCTGCAACGCCGCCGCGCCGGCAGCGCCGGTAAGGGC
Source organism: Bryobacteraceae bacterium (assembly GCA_041685075.1). GTDB lineage: Bacteria > Acidobacteriota > Terriglobia > Bryobacterales > Bryobacteraceae > JAMCRM01. The sequence continues at coordinate 5,396 of JAWLGN010000330.1, read as the reverse complement.
GGGCATGCAGGCGGGCATGACGCCGCGGCGCTTCCACTCCTGGTGGATGGCGTGGAAGCCGAGATAGAAGAAGCAGCCGCCGGCCACGCCGAGCGGATAGATGATCCAGCCGTGCCCCAGGGCCGGAGCCAGCAGCAGCCCTACGGCGCCGCCCACCAGCGTAGTACCCTGCCCCAGCACGCACCAGCCGAAAGTGGCCCACCGGGAGTGTACCGAGGCGCGCAGCATGCTGCCGAGCGCCAGCCCTTCGGGAATCTTGTGGACCGCCACCGCGATGGGAACCCCCAGCCGGATGCCGAGATCGTGCGCCTCGGCGGCAGTGCCCACGCCCCAACCGTCCAGGAAACTATGGATGGCGGCGGCGGTCACCAGGGGTGCGGCGAAACCGTGCAGCGTGCTGTCGCAGGCGCTGTGATCGTGGTCGGCCGAGCAACTCGGGCAGACCGCGTAGAAATACCGGTTCACCACGAACAACACCAGGTAGCCGGCGGCGAAGAGCAGGAAGGCCGCGCCCCAGCCGGTCTCCTTGATCAGCTCGGGGAGCAGAAAGAAGATGGCCACTCCCACCAGGACTCCGGCGCTGAACGGCACCACCAGCCGCGCGCGCCGGCGGGCGCCGGTCAGCCACAGCCCCACCACGGCCCCGGCCAGGCCCACCAGCGTGGCCAGCACGGGCATACCCATTCCCGCATTCGCAAGTTGTTCGGGTGTCAAGACTCTACTGTAGCGGTTCCGGAATCCAACTCACAAGAGCCGAGCGACAACCCCGCACCACCCTGACATCTTACTCCGGCCTGTGTACCTGCTATAGTGAAGTTCTGGCCACACATGCAAATCCATCCGAAGGGCAGTAAAGCCCGTATTCTGCTCGCCTCCGTCTTCGGCCCCTACGCACAGGACGACGAATTTGGCAGCCGCTCCATGAACCCGATGGAGCTGTACCATAACCAGGTAACCCGGGAGCAAGGCGCCTTCTCGCTGAGGATGTTCCACCGTTCCTGGGGCATCATGATGATCCAGCACAACATCGGCGCACCCTGCACGGTGCTGGACTTTCCCACCCGCGAGGCCTTCGAGCGCGAACTCGCCGAGCAGCAGTACGACATCGTGGGGATCTCCTCGATTATCGTGAACGTGGGGAAGGTTCGGGAGATGTGCCGCATGGTGCGCGCCATCTCGCCGCAATCGGTGATTGTGGTGGGGGGGCACGTGGCGGCCATCCCGGGGATCGAGTCCATGGTGGACGCCGATCATATCGTGCGGGGCGATGGTATCCGCTGGATGCGCGAGTACCTGGGGGAGAAGGTGGACGCGCCAATCCGGCACCCGCACATCGTCTCCGGCTTCAATGTCCGGACTATGGGGCTCAAAATTCCGGAGTTGAAGGGCGGCACGGCGGCTACGGTGATTCCCTCGGTGGGATGCCCGATGGGTTGTAACTTCTGCACCACCTCGGCTTTCTTCGGCGGCAAGGGGAAGTATCTCAACTACTTCGACACGGGCGAGGAGTTATTCCAGGTGATGAGCGAGCTGGAGGCATCGCTCGAGGTGCGCTCCTTCTTCGTGATGGACGAGAACTTCCTGCTCCACCGCAAGCGCGCCATGGATCTGCTGGAGCGCATGAAGGCAGCCGGGAAAGCCTGGGCGCTTTACGTCTTCTCCTCGGCCAACGCCATCCGGAAGTACACCATGAAGGAGCTGGTGGAGCTGGGGATCTCCTGGGTGTGGATGGGGCTGGAATCGCCGCGCTCGCAATACACCAAGCTGCAGGGCGCCGATACCCTGGATCTTACCCGGGAGCTGCGCTCGCACGGCATCAAGCTGCTGGGATCGACCATCGTGGGGCTGGAGCACCACACGCCGGAGAACATCCGGGAAGAGATCGAGCACGCGGTGAAGCACGAGACCGACTTCCACCAGTTCATGCTCTACACGCCGGTGCCGGGCACGCCGCTGTATTTCGACATGGTGAAACAGGGGCGCATGCTGGAGGGCGTGGACCTGGCCGATATTCACGGGCAGGACCGCTTCAACTTCCGCCACGCGGCCATCTCGCGCGAAGATTCGAAGCGTTTCCTGGACTGGGCCTTCCGGCGCGACTTCGAGCGCAACGGCCCCAGCCTCTACCGCATCGCCCGCACGACGCTGGCGGGCTGGAAGCGCTATAAGAACGATCCGGACCCGCGCATCCGCGCCCGTTTCGAGTGGGAAGTGCGCACGGTGAAGAGCGCCTATAGCGCGCTGCTGTGGGCCATGGAGCGCCAGCTTCGCAAGACCAACGCGCAGGTGAGCGCGCAGATCCGCGGGTTGCGGAAGGAACTGGGCCGCGAGTTCGGCCTGCTCTCGACCCTGGCGGGGCGCCTGCTGGGCCCGGCGCTGCTGTGGACCAGCCGGCGGGAAGCGAAACGGCTGGCCGCGGGCCACACCTACGAGCCGCCCACCATCGTGGAGCGCCGCAACTGGCCGGAGGCCTTCGGCCAACGCGACCCGATGGCGCTCGGCGCCGCGCCCGCGCTGCCCGCCGCCGCACGTTCGCGCTGAGACCACGCGCCGCTCCCGCGCTAAGATAGGGGTGTGACCGTTTCCATGCACGGCATCGTTCCCGCGCTGGTGACTCCCTTTCGTCCCGACGAGCGGATCGACTACGACGCATGGCAGAAGATCATCGATGCGCAGATCGAGGCGGGCGTCGATGGCGTATTCGCTGCCGGGGGGCAGGGGGAGTTCTTCTCCCTGGATGCCGAAGAGCGGGTAGTGGCCCTGCGCTTCTGCCGGCAGTACGTTGACGGACGCGTCCCGGTTTATGGAAACGTGGGATGCGTTACCACCCGCGATACCGTGAAGCTCGCCCAGCGGGCAGAGGCCGCGGGGGTGGATTTCCTGGTGGTGGTCACCCCCTACTACCTGCGTCCCTCGCCCCAGGAACTGGTGGAGCACTACATCGAGGTGTGCCGCTCGGTGCACGTGCCGGTGCTGGCCTACAACATCCCGGAACGCACGGGAGTGGACCTGACGCCGGGCGTGGTGGCGCGCATCGCCGCCGCCTGCGAGAACTTCGCCGGCCTCAAGGATTCCAGCGGGCATTTGGACCGGCTGCCGGAGTTGACGGCCATCGGGGCGGAGCAGCCCTTCGCGGTTTTCATGGGCCGCGACCACATGATTCTGCCGGCACTGGAGGCGGGCTGCGCGGGCGCCGTCACGGCCTGCGCCAACGTGGCGCCGCGCCTGTTCGTGGAACTCTACCGCGCGTTCCGCGCCGGCGACCGGGCCACGGCGGCGCGTCTCCAGGAACTGGTGAACCCGCTGCGCCAGGCCTTCGCTCTCCACACTTTCCCCTCGGTGATTAAAGAAGCCCTGCGGATGATCGGCCTTCCCGCCGGTCCTTGCCGCAAACCCGTGAGCCCCATGCCGGAGCAGGCCCGCGAGCAACTGCGCGCCGTGCTCCGCAGCCTCGGTGAGGAAGGATACCTGCCGCAGCCGGCCGCGGCCGGCAAGGCATAGACGCCGCCATCATGCCCAATCGACTGGCCCACGAGAAGAGTCCCTATCTGCTGCAACACGCCGAGAACCCGGTGGACTGGTATCCCTGGGGGCCGGAAGCCTTTGAGAAGGCCCGCGCAGAGGACAAGCCCATCTTTCTTTCCATTGGCTATTCGACCTGCCACTGGTGCCACGTCATGGAGCGCGAATCGTTCGAGGACGAGCGCATCGCCGGCATTTTGAACCGCCACTTCGTTCCGGTGAAGGTGGACCGCGAGGAGCGGCCCGATATCGACCGCATCTACATGAACTTCGTCCAGGCCTCCACGGGGAGCGGCGGATGGCCGATGTCGGTGTGGCTCACGCCGGATCTGAAGCCGTTTTTCGGGGGCACGTATTTCCCGCCGGAGAACCGTTATGGGCGGGCGGGTTTTCCCACCGTGCTGGAGCGCATCGCCGAAGCCTGGCGGCAGGACCGCGAACGCATTGTCGACTCGAGCGTCGACGTGATCGAGCAGCTCACCCGGCATCTCGATCCGGGTTCGGGCGGCGCCGCGCTGCTGGGCCGCGATGCGCCGGAGAGCGGCTTCCAGGCGCTGCGGCGTTCCTATGACGCGGAGTACGGCGGCTTCGGCGGGGCGCCGAAGTTTCCCCGTCCCGCCGCGCTCAACTTCCTGCTTCGCTACTGGAGCCGGACGGGGAACGGCGAGGCGCTCGATATGACGCTGGCCACGCTGCGGCGGATGGCCGACGGAGGCATGAACGATCAGCTCGGCGGCGGCTTCCACCGCTATGCCGTGGATGAGCGCTGGTTCCTGCCGCACTTCGAGAAGATGCTCTACGACCAGGCGCAGCTCGCGGTCTCCTACGTGGAAGCCTTCCAGATCACCGGCGATGCCGCCTTTGCGGACACCGCCCGCACCACGCTGGACTACCTGCTGAGCGAGATGCGCCACCCGGAGGGCGCCTTCTACTCCGCCGAGGACGCCGACAGCCCCGACCCCGCGCGTCCCGAGAAAAAAGCCGAAGGCGCGTTTTATCTGTGGAGCCGCGACGAGATTACCGCGGTGGCGGGCAACCCCGCGGCGGACTGGTTCGCCTTCCGCTTCGGCGTGGAACCGGAGGGCAACGTCACGGAAGACCCCCACGGCGAGTTCGGCGGCAAGAACATTCTGTACCGCGCCCACACGGTGGAGGAGACGGCGGAACATTTCGGGCGTCCGGTGGAGGAGGTGCGCGCCGGCATTATCGAGACCGCCGGGCAGTTGCTCGCAGTGCGCCACCGCCGCCCGCGCCCGCACCTGGACGATAAGATTCTCACCGGCTGGAACGGCCTCGCCATCTCGGCGCTGGCGCGCGCCGGAGCCGCGCTCGACGAGAAGCGCTACACGGACGCCGCGCTCGATGCCGCCCGCTTCATCCTGGAGCGGCTCCACGACCCGGCGCGCGGTTTGCTGCGGCGGTACCGCGACGGCGAGGCCGCCGTTCCCGCCTTTCTGGACGATTACGCTTTCCTGGCCCAGGCGTGCCTGGATCTCTACGAGGCGGTTTTCGACCTGCGCTGGCTGGACCACGCCCTGCGGCTCACCGCCGTCATGCGTGAGCGCTTCGAAGACACCGCCCGCGGCGGCTTCTTCAGCACCGCCGCCGACGACCCCAGCCTGATCATGCGGATCAAGGAAGACTACGACGGCGCGGAGCCTTCAGGCAACTCCATCGCGATTTTGAACCTGCTGCGGCTGGCGGCCATGACCGGGCGCGGTGAACTGAGGGATTCGGCGGAACGCGCGCTGGCCGCTTTCGCCGGACGCATCACCTCGGCGCCCATCGCGGTACCGCAGATGCTGGCCGCCTACGAGTTCGCCCTGGCGCCGCCGCGGGAAGTAGTGATCGTGGGGGAACGCTCCACGCCCGCC
>JAWLGN010000329.1:0-5792 GCA_041685075.1 Bryobacteraceae bacterium | reverse complement strand
GGCCCCACGACCAGCCCCTGCTCGTTCTTTACCGACTGGCTCAAGCACATGCCGTGCGCCTTCCACTTGGCGATGTTCAGCAGCCAGGTGTCCGGCTCGTTCACCGGCGCGTAGTGCGGGATGCGGGTGAAGACCACGGGGTCCGGCACCTTGCTCCAGGTGATGCCCTCGCCGGAGCGGAAGTGGCGCTCGCGGCGCTCGGTTTCGTTCATCCGGACGCCGTGCCGCTCGTTGATATCGACGAAGCCGCGCATGTTCCAAGCGGGGTAGTTGTTCGCCTCGATGAAATGGAACTTGGTCAGGCCGAGTTCCTTGAGACCGAGCAGGAGGCCCTCGTAGAACTGCGGGTCGGTGCCGGTGCCCCAGTTGTCGTACCGGTCGGGGGCGCGTTCCCGGACGCTGGTGAAGTTCGGCTTGAGGATGACGCGATGGGTGATGGGGATGCCGCCGCGATCCACGGGAACGAAGATTTGGCGGGCGAGTTCCAGGCCTTCGCGCAGCTTGGCGGCGGCGTCCATCTTGTGCGGCACGCGGGTGCGCCGGATGAAGACGGCCTTGGGGTTGGCCTCGATAAAGGGGTGGAGAGCGAAGCAGGGCTTTGGCGGACGAGCGACGGCCCATCCGGCCGCGGCTCCGAGAAAATCACGACGGCGCATGTTTTCCTCCGGGTCTAAGCAAGCAACAGCACAGCCACGCGGCCGAGGCGCGGCACCAGTACTTCGGTGCGGCGGCCGCGGGCCGCGGTTTTGAGCGTCAGGGGTTCGGCATCCTCGGGCCGCAGCAGCGCGGCACTCGAGTAGCGGCCGTCCACCTGCACCAGGGTATTGAAGCGGGCCGGACGGCCGCGTCGTGTGGGCTCGTCCACCCTGGGACTGTAATTGACCAGCACGACGATGGCGCGCGCGTTGCCGCCGCCGCCTTCTGTGGCGATGGCGATAGCGCTCGAGGCGTCCCAGATGCGCACGGCGCGGCACTGGTGGGTGACGATATCGATCACGTCCAGGGCGAAGTCGCTGGGGTCCTCGATGGCGCCTTTGTAAGCCAGCAGCCGGCCGCGGCCGCAGGAATACGTGGCGCGGTCGGGTTCGTCGTGCACGAGTTTCATGCCGTCCCGGCGCCACCAGGGCGGGCCGTCGCCGTGGGTGTCCACCACCACGGTCGCACCGGCGGAGGCGTGGGCGAGGATGCGTTGGGCTGCCTCGGGTTCCGGCGCGGCAATGCCGGCGGCCACGACTTCAAGCCTGCGCTGGGGATCCGGCGCGGGAGGCGCGGCGGCGGCGCAGACGTCGGGGGAGACGTTCTGGCGGAACATCAGGTTGAGCAGTTCGGCGCACTCCTCGCCGCCATCGGCAAGCGCGGTGATGTGGGGGAAGATGCGCTTGCCCCAGAGCTGCTGGTGGCGGCGCAGCCAGCGGGCCGTGCGGCCCAGGCTGCGCCAGGCGGCCAGCGCGCGCTCCTCGCCGCCGAGCAGGGCCTCGCGGTAGCGCGGCTCGACGGCCAGGACGTAGTTGCCGCCGTTCACCCAGGCCTCCACCAGCGCCAGCTCCAGGCTGCCGTAGGGGAGCAGGCGCGAGGGCTGGACGCCGGCGTCGGCGTCGGGCAGGTAGGCCAGCACCGGGTGAATTTCGGGCGCCAGCGCCCCGAGCCAGCGGATGCGGAAGCCGTTGGCGTCCAGCCAGGGTTGGCGGCTGGCGCTGGCGGCGGTGATGTCCTCTGCGGTGGGCCCGGCGCTTACCCCGGGCCACAGGCCGGAGCCGAATGCGCCGGGCTTCGCGCCGGGGCGGCGCAGGCCCTCCAGATCCGAGATGGCCAGGGTGTCGGTGGGCTCCACCCGGATGCCCGCAGCCTGGCAGGCGTGGCGGAACGGCTCGCGCGGCTCCCGGGCCAGCACCGCGGTGATGCCGCCTTCGCGGAGCAGCGGCGCGAGCGCGACGTCCTGATCCTCCCAGCGGAGCACCACGTCGCGCTTCCAATCGACCGGCATGGCGATGCGTCCTCTTCAGCGCTTGAACTCGACGGCGCTGATGGCGTTGAGGTCCCAGATGACCTCGCCCTCTCGCAGCGTCAGCTCGCAGGTGAACTTGCGGTCGCCGCTCATGCGGTTGCCGCGGTTGTCGGCGAAGCCGAAGCGGCCGGTTTCTATGCGCAGCACCGCGATGTCGGCCGGGGCGCCTGGGGAGAGATGACCCAGGTCCGGGCGCTGGATGATGTTGGCCGGATTCCAGGTGGAGAGCCGGATCACTTCGTCAACGCTCATCCCCAGCGCCAGGAACTTGCTCATCACGTTGAGCATGTCCTTCATGGCGTACATCATGCTGCGCAGGTGCAGGTCTGTGGAGATGCTGTCCGGCTTGATGCCGGCCTCCATCAGGGGGACCGCGATGTTCCACATGAAGCTGCCGTTGCCGTGGCCCACGTCGAGGATGACGCCGCGCTTGCGGGCCTCGATGAGGCCGGGGTTGGGACGCCCGTCTTGCAGCAGTTCGCGCCGTAGGCCGGAGTAGACATGGGTGTAAATGTCGCCCGGGCGGAGCTTGCGGGTGAGCAGTTCTTCGATGGGACGCTTGGGAGAGTTGGAGCCGAAGTCGACCATCACCGGGAGGCCCGCGATCTTGCCGGCTTCCACGCTGCGCTCCACCGGCGCCCACTCGGGACCGCTGTAGTGAGCGGACTTGATTCCCACGATGTGCTCGCGGTGGGCCATGGCAACGCGTGCGGTGGCCTCCGGGTCCATGTCGTCGAGGTTCTGCTCCCACCTGCCGCCGCGCATCCCGTGGCCCACGATGTTGAGCATGGCGAGCACGCGGGTGCGGGAGCGGTCGATGATGCGGCTTTTGAAATCGGCGAAGTTGCGCCAGCCGGCGCCGCCGGCGTCCACCACGGTGGTGACGCCGGTGCGTGGCGCGACGGTGTCGGGGACGACGCTGTTTTCGCCGCAGTAGGAGCCGCGTTCCCCGGTGACGGCGCAGACGTGGACGTGGATGTCCACCAGGCCGGGAGTGACGTAGAGCCCGGTGGCGTCCACGACTTTGGCCGCGCGGGCGGGGTCGATGCGCGGCGCTACGGCCGCTACCTTGCCGTCGCGTACGGCCACGTCCCGGACAGCGCTGATGTTGTTCTTGGGGTCAATGACGTGCCCGCCCCGTAGCAGCAGATCGTAGTCGCTCTGTGCCAGCAGGGAGGCGCAGAGGGCAAGAAAAGTAAGTGCCTTCATACGCTCCAGTTCTGGAGAGTGTACAACGCCGGCCGGCGGGTGTCTACCGGCTCGGGGTGTAGAATGAGGCCCATGAAGGGGACGTGGATTGTACTGCCGCTCCTGCTGGCGGCGGCGCAGGTGCCGTGGGCGCAGGAACCCGGCGCCATGGCGCGGGAGTTTCTCACCGGGATGGCCATGCGGCAGCTTGCCGCCCGGAAGGAGGCGGTGGCGCGCATCGGCAGCGCCGCGGAATTGGACGAGCGCCGCGCCGCGTTCCGCAAGCGGCTGCTCGAGATGATGGGCGGGCTGCCGGAGAAGAGCGGGAGACTTTCGCTGCGGCGCACCGGGCGGCTCGAACGCGACGGCTACAGGGTGGAGAAGCTGCTTTACGAAAGCCAGCCGGGCATGTTCGTCACGGCCAACCTGTACGTCCCCACCACCGGGCGGCCGCCCTATCCCGCGGTGCTCCACAGCACCGGCCACAGCGTCGCGGCGAAGAACCGGGCCTTTTACCAGACGCTTTCGATCGGGCTGGTGAAGCACGGTTTCGTGGTCCTGACCTACGACCCCGCGGGGCAGGGCGAGCGCCGCATCTTCTATGACCCGGAGTTGGAGGACTCGAAGGTGGGGGGCACCACCACCGAGCACCAGATGGTGGGGAGCCAGAGCCTGCTGGCGGGCGAGAGCCTGGCGCGGCAGATGATTCTCGACGGCATGCGCGGCATCGACGTGCTCGAGTCGCTGCCCGAAGTGGATGCCCGGCGCATCGGCATCACCGGCTGCTCCGGCGGGGGGACCCTCACCACGTACCTCGCGGCCCTGGACGAACGCGCCGCCGTGGCCGCGCCGGCCTGCTACATCACCTCGTGGGAGGACCAGTTGCAGGCGGATACCGGCCCGCAGGATGCCGAGCAGCAGTTCCCGGACCTGCTGCGCAACGGCTACGACCACGCCGACTTCGTGACCGCCTTCGCTCCCAAGCCGTACCTGATCTGTTCCACCGACGAGGACTTCTTTCCGCTCTCCGGCGCGCGCAAGACCTACCAGGAAGCGCGCAGGATGTGGGCGCTGCTGGGCGCTCCCGAGCGTATCGAGTGGTTCCACGAGCCGGGCGGCCACGGTATGCCGCAGGCCACCCGGGAGGCCATCTACGGCTGGATGAAGCGCTGGCTGGCCGACGGGCCTCCGGGACCCGCTCCTGAACCGCCCATCCGCACCGAGTACGAACAGGCGCTCAACGTGACGCCCACCGGCCAGTTGGCAACTTCCTTCGGCGGCGAGACCGCCAGCTCGATTAACCTGCGTCGCTACGGAGCGTGGCCGCGCCCGGACCGCCACGGCCCCGAAGCGCTGCGCAAGGCGGTGCTCGAAACGACGCGTGCCGAAACCGCGCGGCCGGCGGTGGCGGCGGAACGCGCCGGCCGGGCCGCGCGCCGGGGCTACACGCTCGAGCGGCTGGTCTATCGCTATGCCGAGGGGCGCTTCGTGCCCGCCGCCATGGCCATTCCGGAGCGGAGCAACGGCAAGGCGGTCGTCTGGACCGGCGGCCCCGCATCGCGGGCGTTCTCCGAGGGGAGCGATCCGGACCGGCTGGCCGGACTGGGCTACACGGTGCTGGCGATCGATGCTTTCGGCCGCGGCGAAACCGCGCCCCAGTGGCGGGCCTACTCGGAGGCGTGGTTCGGGAGGGCGGAGAAGCTGGCCTGGCTGGGCCTGATGGTGGGGCGGCCGCTGATGGGACTGCGCCTCGAGGATATCTCGGCCGGGGTGGACCTGCTGGAAAAGGAGGGCCGCGCGCCCAAGGGCATCGTCGGGTTCGGCAAAGGCGCGGGCGCGGTGGAGATGCTGCACGCCGCTTTTCTGGACCCCCGCATCACGGCCCTGGCGCTCGAGGATATGCCGCTCTCCTACCACGCTTTCGCCACCGCTCCCATACACCGGCAGCTCTTCGACGTGGTGCTGCCGGGCGTGCTGGGGCGGTACGATCTTCCGGATCTGGCGGCGGCGGTGGCGCCGCGACCCGTGTGGATCGTGAATGCGCGCTCGCCCATGGGGCCGCCCTTGCTGGTCGAGCGGGTTCGGGAGGTCTATTCCGCCCCTCATATCCGGATTGGGCTGCGCGGCGAACCGGACACCGTCATCGACGGCTATCCCGAACTCCGGTGACTGCCGGGAGCCTGGATGTGGCAAGGGCCGCGCCGGTCCCGAGCGTGAGTTTTTTCACGCAGCAAATTTTTCGCAGGAATTTGCAAAATGGCTTGCGCCCTCCGAATGTGTTTGATATTCTGGGGAAGTCGCCAACTTCTGAAGGTCATCGTTGGAAGGGGCAGGTTGGTGGAAACACAAGGACTTGCCCGTGATTCCGGCACGTGGTATAAATGGATCACAGGCCTTTAGAACAAGGATAGGTAACAAAACTCTGCCCGGGCCACCGGGTGGAGCGGAATACGGCCTTCCTGCTTGGATCTTTTTTTAAAGTTTGGATTTTTGGATGCGGCCGTCCTGCGGGCGGAGCATCCGGCAAGTTTCGAGGCCGGCGGTGGCCTGGAGATCTTCCGAGATTCGGGCGCATCGTCCAGATCTTTGACAATCTGGT
>JAWLGN010000328.1:0-5800 GCA_041685075.1 Bryobacteraceae bacterium | reverse complement strand
CACCGGCGGGATGGGCGCTTATTGCGACTCCCGCATCCTGAACCAGGCCCAGACGCGCTTCGTCATGGACCGCATCATCCATCCCACCATCGAGGCCACGGGTTTCACGGGCTTCCTCTATGCCGGCTTGATGATCACGGCCGACGGACCCAAGGCGCTGGAGTTTAACGTGCGGATGGGCGATCCCGAGACACAACCGCTGATGCGGCGCCTGCGCGGCGATTTCGCGTCTGTCCTGATGGCGGCGGCGCGCGGTGAGCTGGCCGGTACGCGCCTGGAGTGGGACCCCGGCCCGACGGTCTGCGTGGTGCTGGCTTCGGGCGGCTATCCCGGCGCGTACTCCAAGGGAAAGCCCATTACGGGCATCGAAGATGCCGAACGGGCCGGCTGCACCGTCTTCCACGCCGGAACACGCGCCGGCGCGCAGGGGCTTGAAACGGCCGGCGGCAGGGTGCTGGGGGTGACGGCGGCCGGGGCGGACCTGGCCTCTGCGATTGAAACCGCCTACCGCGGAGCGAACGCCATCTGCTTCGAAGGCATGCACTTCCGTACGGACATCGGGCGCAAGGGACTGAAGCGCTGGGCTACAATGTAGGTAACTTGGGCACGTAGCTCAGTTGGATAGAGCGGTCGCCTCCTAAGCGACAGGTCGGCAGTTCGAATCTGCCCGTGCCTACCACAACCGCCTTCCCCACAGGACAGGATCCGCCGGTACCGCGCCGCGGTTAGCGGATAGAATGAAAGTGCCAGCCATGCCCGAGAAGCCCTTCGTTCACCTCCACTGCCACACCGATTACTCCCTGCTGGACGGCGCCTGCGAGATCGGCCAGTTGATCGACATGGCGGCCGAGCAGGACATGCCCGCGGTGGCCGTCACCGATCACGGCAATCTGTTCGGCGCGGTGCAGTTCTACCACGCCGCGCGGGCCCGCAACATCCACCCGGTAATCGGCTGCGAGGTCTACGTCGCCCAGCAGAGCCACAAGAGCCGCACGGAGACCGACCGTTACAACCACCTGGTGCTCCTCTGCGAAAACCAGGAAGGCTACCGCAACCTGATCGACCTGGTCTCGACAGGGTTTCTCGAAGGCTTCTACTACAAGCCGCGCATCGATAAGGACCTGCTGGCGCGGCACTCCAAGGGCCTCATCGCCATGTCTGCCTGCCTGCGCGGCGACATCAACGAAACCCTGCTGGCGGAGCAGTACGACGAAGCGCGGCGCCTGGCCTACACCTACCAGGACATGTTCGGCCGCGGCAACTTCTTCCTGGAGATTCAGGACCACGGCCTGGAGCAGGACAAGCGCCTGGGGCCGCTGGTAAACCGGCTCTCCCAGGAGACCGGCATCCCGCTGGTGGCCACCAACGACTCCCACTACCTGCGCCGCGAGGACGCCCGCGCCCACGAAATCCTGCTCTGCATCCAGACCGGCAAGACCCTCAGCGATCCCAACCGCATGCGCTGGGACCACCCCGATTTCTACATGAAATCGCGCGCCGAGATGATGCAGCTTTTCGGCGAGATCGAAGACGCCCTGGACCGCACCTGGGAGATCGCCCAGCGCTGCAATGTGAAGCTGGAAAAGATCCGGGAGCCCTTCCCGCGCTTCGACGTTCCCGAAGAGCACACCACCGATACCTATTTCGAGTACGTGGCCCGCCAGGGCTTCGAACGCCGCCGGCCGCGCCTGGAGGCGCTGCGCGCCAACGGCCGCCTGAAGCACGATCTGCCGGAGTACATCGAGCGCCTGGACCGCGAGATCGCGGTGATTCAGCAGATGCGCTTCTCCGGCTACTTCCTGATCGTCTGGGATTTCATCCGCTTCGCCAAGTCGCAGGGTATTCCGGTGGGGCCGGGGCGCGGCTCGGCCGCCGGCAGTCTGGTGGGTTACTCGATGGGGATCACCGATATCGACCCGCTGCAATACGGGCTGCTCTTCGAGCGCTTCCTCAACCCCGAGCGCATCAGCATGCCCGATATCGACGTGGACTTCTGCATGAACCGCCGCGGCGAAGTCATCCAGTACGTCACCAACAAGTACGGGCGCGAGCAGGTGGCGCAGATCATCACCTTCAACACCCTGGGAGCACGGGCGGCCATCAAAGACGTGGGCCGCGTGCTGGACCTGCCCTTCGCCGACGTGGACCGCATCACCAAGCTGATCCCCAACGTCCTGAACATCAAGCTGGCCGAGGCGCGCAAGACCGAGCCGGCGCTCGACGAGCTGGGCCGTAAGGACCCCCGGGTGGCCGACGTCCTGGCCGTCGCCCAGCGCCTGGAGGGCCTGGCGCGCAACTGTTCGGTGCACGCCGCCGGCGTGGTGATCTCGCCGCAGCCGCTCAAGGAACTCGTTCCCCTCTACCGCACCAACCGCGAGGAAATTGTCACCCAGTACGACATGAGCGGGCTGGATAAGCTGGCCCTGCTCAAGATGGATTTCCTGGGGCTCACCACCCTGACGCTCATCGATGACGCCATCAAGCTGATCGAGAAGCGCCACGGCGTGAAGATCGTCCCGGAGGACCTGCCGCTCGACGACGCAGCCACCTACGACGTCTTCTCCCGTGGTTTCACCAGCGGCGTCTTCCAGTTCGAATCGCCGGGCATGCGGGACATCCTGCGGCGCTCGCAACCCAACCGCCTGGAGGACCTCACCGCGCTCAACGCCCTCTACCGCCCGGGCCCCATCCAGGGCGGCATGATCGACGATTTCATCGACCGCAAGCTGGGCCGCAAAGCGGTGGCCTACGATCTGCCGGAGCTGAAGGAGATCCTGGAAGAAACCTACGGGGTGATCGTCTACCAGGAACAGGTGATGCAGATCTCCAACCGGCTGGCAGGCTATTCGCTGGGAGAAGCCGACCTGCTGCGCCGCGCCATGGGCAAGAAGAAGGCCGAGGAGATGGCCGCGCACCGCGAGCGTTTCATCAAGGGCGCGATGGAGCGCGGCTTTGCGCAGCGCAAGGTGGAGAAGATCTTCGACCTGATGGAGCAGTTCGCCGGCTACGGCTTCAACAAGTCCCACTCGGCGGCTTACGCTTTCCTGGCTTACGTCACCGCCTACCTGAAGGCGCACTACCCGGTGGACTTCATGGCGGCCCTGCTCACCTCGGAAACCGGCAACACGGCCAAGGTGGTGAAGTACATCAACGAGTGCCGGGAGATGGGGATCACGGTGCTGCCGCCGGACGTGAACGCCAGCGACTGGAACTTCACGCCCGACGGCGCCGCCATCCGCTTCGGCCTGGGTGCGGTGAAGAATCTGGGGGTCCACGCGGTGGATGCCATCCGCAAGGCGCGCGAGGAGATCAACCGCTTCCGCACGATTTATGAGTTCTGCGACAAGGTGGATCTGAGCTGCCTGAACCGGCGCATGATTGAAAGCCTCATCCGCGCCGGCGCCATGGATTCGCTGGAGGGCAACCGCGCGCAACTCTACGCCGCGGTGGAATCGGCCATGGAAGCGGGGCAGCGCGCTCAGCGCGACCGGCTGAGCGGCCAGGGCGGCCTGTTCGGCGACCTGGACGACGGCCAGGCCGAGCCGGAGCGCCCGCTGCCGGACCTCCCCGACCTGCAGCTCCGCGAGAAGCTGACGGGCGAAAAAGAAATGCTCGGCTTCTACGTCACCGGCCACCCTCTGGACCAGTACGAGGAGAAGGTGCGGGACCTCGCCACGCACGACAGCGGCAGCCTGGAGGGCCTCGAGAAAGGCGTCGAGGTGAAGCTATGCGGCGTGTTCACCAACATCCAGCGCAAGCGCAACCGCGACCAGAAGCTGTGGGCCGCCATGCAACTGGAGGATCGCAACGGTTCGGTCGAGGCGCTGTGCTTCGCCTCGGCCTACGAGCGGCTTTCGGCCATGGTGGTGGAGGACAAGCCCGTGCTGGTGTACGGGCTGGTGTTGCCGGAAGAGGGTGGCCCGCCGAAGATCTCGGTGCAGGAGATCACGCCCCTCGAGGTGGCGCACGTCCCCATGCCCAGTGTGATCTCCATTCGGGTATGGCTGGGCCGCAACGGCGTGGATAAGGCGGCGGCGCTCGAGCAACTCTTCGCGCGCAAGCCGGGCAAGACGCAGGTGCGCTTCAAACTGGAGTTGCCGCGCGATTTTTCGGTGCTGCTGGATATCCCCGGGGGCGTGCGGCCGGATCGCGAGTTTCGCACCGAAGTGGAGAAGATCTGCGGCGAGGGCGCCATCGAAATCATCGCCATGTGACGCCCGCGGCGTCATCGGGATAACGTTCATGCGAGAACTGCCGGTACCGGACTTCTTTGATCCCGCCAGCGTGGAGCGCGTGGCGCGGGTGCCCTACCAGGAGCGCTGGCGCGAGGCGCGCGCCTGGGCCGCCGCCCATGGCCTGCAGCCTGCCGCGCGCGACCGCGTGCGCGTCGGCCTGCTGGCGGTGGATCTGCAGAACACCTTCTGTCTGCCGCAGTCGGAGCTGTTCGTTGCCGGCCGGTCGGGGCGCGGCGCCATGGACGACAACGCCCGCCTGTGCCGCTTCATCTACCGCAACCTGGCGATCCTCACCGAAATCGCCGCCACGCTGGACACGCACGAGGCGCTCCAGATCTTCCACCCGCCATTCTGGGTGAATGGCCGGGGCGAACATCCCGAACCCTACACCCAGATCTCGGCAGCGGACGTAGAAAACGGCACCTGGCGGCCCAACCCCGATGCCGCCGCCGTCCTGGACTGCGACCCGGCTCACCTGGAGCGCCACGCCCTGCACTACGTGCGGGCGCTCGCCGGCCGCTATCCCCTCATGATCTGGCCGTTTCACTCCATGCTGGGGGGCGTGGGACATTCCCTGGTGGCCGGGGTCGAGGAGGCCTTCTTCTTCCATTCGGTGGCGCGCACCGCGCGAACGAGATTCGAATTGAAGGGCCGGCACCCCCTTACCGAAAACTATTCGGTGCTTCGCCCGGAGGTGCTGGAGAGCCCCGACGGCCGCACCATCGGCCGCCGTAACACGGCTTTCCTCGATATGCTCCTGTCCTACGACGCCCTGATTGTTGCCGGCCAGGCCAAGAGCCATTGCGTGGCCTGGACCATGGACGATCTGCTCTCGGAGATACGGACGCGAACCCAGGGAGCGGCGGCTGCCAGGGTGCCGCGCATCTACCTGCTGGAGGACTGCATGTCACCGGTGGTGGTTCCGGGGGCGGATTTCACCGATGCCGCCGAGGAGACCTTCGCCCGCCTTCAGGCGGCGGGGATGCACCGGGTACGATCAACGGACGCGCCGGCCCTGTGGCCGGAGTTCCCGCGGCCTTAATCGACAGCTACCGGCGGGGCTGCCGGCGTGCAGCCCCGCCGCGGATAGCCTCAGCGAAGACGGTAGAGCAGCTCGAAGCGCTCTTCCATCGGCGGCTCGATCCCGGCATGAGCATCGGACAAATCGAGCACCCTGACGCGCTGGCCTTCCCGAAGTTCCTGGAGGCGCAGCACGCGTCCATTGGAGAACCGCACCGAGTCGCGGTAGCTGTTCACGGCCGCGGTAATCTGGGTGAAGGTGACCTCCTCCTCGGGCCCCACCCCCATTTCCTGCTGCAGCCGGGCGGGAATGTCGGAGAGCAGCAGGCGCGCGCCCGGCGGGATGCACACAGCGCATACGGGCGAGGTGTGGGACGGGTTGAAGAAGTTCTTCAGCGCGGCCCAGAATGTAACGGGCCTCCGCTCGGGCCGGCTCGCCCGGCTCACGTCGTCCGCGGAAGCCAATCCCATGGAACCGGTCGGGAACCGGTGAGCCACCAGCTCCTCCTGTTCCACGGCCAGCCTGTTCGGTACTGCCATCAACG
>JAWLGN010000327.1:0-5819 GCA_041685075.1 Bryobacteraceae bacterium | reverse complement strand
CTTCTTCCTGACGGTGGCGGAGGCCGCCGGAGCGCAGCCGCCGGCGGGGCGCAACCTGCCCGGCCGCAGTTTCCTGCCGCTGGCCGCCAACAAGGCCCTCCCCAAGAAACAGCCTTGGCGCAACCTGGTGTTCGCGCAACACCGGAACACCTGGATGGCCAGGGATTTCCGTTACAAGGCGGTGGTCCGGGACGGGGGCCGCGGGCCCAACGAACTCTACGACCTGCGCACGGACGGCAGGGAGATGAAGAACGAATTCGACAACCCGCAGTTCGTGGTCACGCGCGACCGCCTGCGGGGCGAACTGGCCGCCTGGCAGAAGCGGTACAACGCCGGAGCGGCGGAGTAAAGCGATGCATATCTCGGAACTGGACACCCCGGCGCTGGTCGTCGACCTGGATATCATGGAGCGCAACCTCGAGCGGGTGGGCGACTACTGCAAAGCCCACGGGCTGCGGCTGCGGCCCCACACCAAGACCCACAAGAGCCCGCTGGTGGGGCGCATGCAGCTCGACTCGGGCGCCGTGGGGTTGACGGTGGCCAAGGTGGGGGAGGCCGAGGTGATGCTGGCTTCCGGCACCCCGGACCTGCTGCTGCACTACCCCGTGCTGGGGCGGAGCAAGCTGGAGCGCCTGATGGCGGTGGCGCGGAAGACGCGGGTGACCGTGGCGCTGGACAGCCTGACCGCGGCCCGCGCGCTTTCCGAGGCCGCGCGCGCCGCCGGTGTGGAAGTGGGCGTCCTGGCCGAGGCGAACGTGGGGATGAACCGCGTGGGCGTGGCGCCGGGAAGCGAGTTGGTGGAGCTGGCGCGGTGCATCGCCGGGCTGCCGCACCTGGCCTTCGAGGGCATCACCTTCTACCCCGGCCACATCAAGGACATGGGCGAGCGGGGCAGCGAGCAGTTTGCCGCGCTGCGCGCCACCATCCAGGGCATGACGGAGGACCTCGGGCGCGCGGGTCTCGAGGCCAAGGTAGTGAGCGGCGGCTCCACCCCGCTGCTGTTCCACTGCCACGAGTTGCCCGGGATGAACGAGATCCGCCCCGGGACCTACGTCTACAACGACCTGAACACGGTTCGGTCCGGCGGCTGCGGGCTGGAAGATTGCGCCGCCTCGCTGCTGGTGACGGTGGTTTCGAACGCGCGGCAGGGGCAGGTGATCGTGGACGGCGGCTCGAAGACGTTTTCCTCGGACCGCAGCATCGACCCGAAGGACAACAGCTTCGGGCGAGTGATGGAAGCGCCCGAGGCCTTCTTCCATGCCATGAACGAAGAGCACGGCTATGTGGACATCAGCCGCACGGGAAAGGCCTTTGCTCCCGGGGATCGCGTGCGCATCATCCCCAACCACATCTGTACCGCGGTGAACCTGCACGAGCGGACCTACGGCATTCGCGGCGGCGAAGTCGAGCGGGTCTGGCCCGTGGAAGGCCGCGGCAAGCTGCAGTAGCCGCGGACGAGACGGACGCGTTGGAAGTTCTCTCCAAGGAGACGGCAGGTGATCTTTGCAGTTCTGCTTGCTTTCGGCGCCAGCCTTTACGCCATCGAGCGCCCGCAGCCGGCCAGGCCGGCGGGAGAAGTGGCGGTTACGCTGATCGGCCGCGCCGCGGACCTGGCCGTCGAAACCGTCAACTTCGGTCTTCCGCTCCCGCCGGGATTTCTCGACGATCCGCGCCGCGTGCGGATCGTCTCGGCCGCCGGAGACGAGATCGAGGCCGCTGTCCGCCCGCTCGAGCCGTGGAGGATCGACGGGAAGGACGGCTCCATTCGCTCCCTACAGGTTCAGTTCCAGGCGGACTTCCGGCGCGAGAAAATCCAGCAGGTGAAAGCGATCTTCGGCGAGGTGCGGCGCAAGGATGCCGGGCGATTCCTTCCCGTAGCGGAGACCCTCGTCGAACCGGGCGGCTTGAAGGGGCCTCGCGTGCTGGCGGTGCTGCCGGCGCGTTGGCTTTGCGATTCCTGGGTGGTGGGGCCTCAGGTGGCGGTGATGGACGCCGGCGCCGATTCCCCGTACGATCGCCTGGTCGAGAAGAACTTTCCGGGCTCCCTGCAATACATCGATAGCCCGAAGTACGACCACTGGCTTTTCGACCGTACCACGTGCTGGTACAAGATGTATGTACGCAGCGGGGAGCGGCGCTACCTGGAAGCCGCTTACCAGGCGGCTCATTTCGTCAGAACCCATACTAAGATGGAGCCCCCGAACGCAGGGATGTTCGTCCTGAAGAAAGGGCTGGACATTAAGTACGTGTACCCGCGAGCGATGCATATTCACTATCTCCTCACGGGCGACGAGCGGGCCCTGGAAACCGGGAAGGTCATGGCGAAGCTTCTGGCGGAGAGGTGGGACCCGGTCTACCGCGGCGGGTTCTGGACGCCCCGGCACGAAGGCTACGGATGGCTCGGTGTGCTGCATGGCTGGGAGTTGACCGGTTCGCGGGTGTACTGGGAGAAGGCCAGGGCCTACGCGGACGCGCTCTATCACCACCAGCGGCAGCCCCGTGACGGGCGCCCGCCCGACGGCTCCTTCCGGCAGAATTGGGCGGAATATTCCGCAAGCGAGTCGACGTTTGCCGGGGCTACCTCGGCCTGGATGATGGCGATTCTGCTGGACCCCATGTTTCACTATTGGACCTTGACTGGCGACCGGCGGATCCCCGGCATGGTGTTGGGCTGGGTCGATTTTCTCGATCGCAAGGGACTCCAGCCGGACGGCCGAAGCGCCTATTACGTGATCAACTGCTTCGCAGGCGAGCCAGGCGAGCAGCCCTCCACGTTGGGCGGCGATATGACGCGGCATAATACCGAAATGGCGTACCAATTTGCCATGGGGGTGTATTTCAGCCAGGATGCGCAGCAAAGAGCAAGATATCGCGAGCGCTCCAGAATGCTATTGTCGGAAGTTATGGAGAAGGACCTGAACGCCACGCCCCGTGCGTTCAACTGGGCCTTTCAGGCATCCAGCCAGCTCGTCCATTTCCTGCAGCACCCGGGAGGCCGGTAGGACACACCATGAGAGCCGATTCGAAAACAGCCGCACGAGTTCTGATTGTCATCGCTTTCTGTTTCGCTCCGGCGGCGATTCCGGGCGCCGCGCAACCCGAGTCAGGCGCGGTTTCCAAGCGGCAGGCGTTCCTGAAGCAACTGCTGGCCACCCTGCCGCACGACCCGGCGTGGAACGAATGGCTTCATCGAACCGGAGAGCTGCCGCCGGATTTCGACGCGCTTCCGACACACATGGACCTGCCCGATCCCCTGGTCCTGGAGCAGGACGGCAAGCAGATCCCCATCACCACAAAGGCCCAGTGGGAGCGCAAACGCGCCTGGCTCAAGCAGATGTTCCAGCATTACGTCACCGGGCGCTTCCCGCCGGCTCCCGACAAAGTGGTTGCGGATGTCATTCGGGAGACCCAGGACGGTGACGTCACGATTCGCGACGTGCTCCTGAAGTTCGGCCCCGGGCTCAGAGGGCAACTGAACCTCCAGCTCTTCATCCCCGCGGGAGAGGGCCCCTTTCCGGTGTTCATGACGTGCGTGGGAAAGCGTTCCTGGGTGGAGATTGGGTTGAGACGCGGCTACATGGGGGTGATGGTTGCAGCCTCCGACGGAGCCGATGATACGGAAATGTACGCCCAACTCTACCCGGAGTATGACTTCAACAGCCTGGGGCGAAGGGCGTGGGGAATTTCGCGGGCTATCGACTATCTGACGACGCTGCGCGAGGTGGACAAGGCGAAAATCGTCTTCACGGACCACTCGCGCGGGGGGAAGATGGCTACCTGGGCCGGCGCTTTCGAGGAGCGCCTGGCGGCGGTGATCGGAAGCAGTCCGGTTTCGGGCGGCGCCATTCCGTGGCGCTACTGCACCGACCGCTACGCCAACGAGACGCTGGAGATGAGCGTCCGCAACTATCCCCACTGGTTCCACCCCAGGCTGCGCTTCTTTGCCGGACGCGAGAACAAGCTGCCCTTCGATATGCACGAGATGGTGGCGTTGATCGCGCCTCGCGGTTACATGATCACCCTGGGGATCAACGAGGGCGAGGTGAATGCGTGGGGGGAGGAGCGCGGTTATCTTGCGGCGCGGCGCGTCTATGAGTTCCTGGGCGCGGGGGACCGCATCGCGCTGCGGTTCAGGCCGGGCACGCACCGCACACCCGGCTCGAACATCGAAGAGTACTTCGACTGGTACGACACGATGCTGGGACGGCGGAAGTTCCCGCTGCCCGATCAGCTCTATTGGAACTACTCCTTCGAGAAGTGGAAAACGCTGAGCGATGAAAACCTCGATGTCCGTGCGTATCCTGAGAAGGCGCCGGGCGACCTCCTGCGCGAGAGCACGGATTGGAGTCAGGCGCGGGAAAAGATTCGCAACGCCATTTGGCAGAGCCTGGGCGAAGCGCCTCCCCGCGTGAAGGTAGTGGGCAGCCCGCGATTGAGCTCCAGCCGGCCGGGCGCGGGGCCGCCGGGCGATCACGGCTACGCCGATTCCATTCTCGAGCGGCCCCGACCCACGGCAGAGGTGGACCGGGCCAGCCTGGTGTTCAGCGACAATCGTAACCTCATCGGGGAGTTGTTCTATCCTCGCGGCCATGACCGTACCAAGATGCCGGTGGTGATCTGGCTGCATCCGTATTCCTATTCGAAGGGCTACTCGCCGCTGCCCATCATTCCGCAAAGCGCGGGTGCGACGGCATATACGGCGGGCACCTATCCGTTACAGGACCAGGGCTATCTCGGCACGGATTTCAAAGTGAGACCCCTGGTTCTGGAGGGCTTCGCCGTTTTTATCTTCGACATGATCGGATTCGGCTCGCGGATCACGGAGGTGGAGAGGTTCTACGAACGCTACCCTCGCTGGTCGCTGATGGGAAAGATGATCGACGACGTGCGCTCGGCAGTGGATCTCCTCTCGCAGAACAACCGCATCGATTCGCAACGCATCTACGTGATGGGCTATTCGTTGGGCGCGACGGTCGGATTGCTCGCCGCGGCTCTCGACGACAGGATCGCCGGCGCGGTGTCGGTCTGCGGTTTCACTCCCCTCAGGACGGAAAAGGGGACCGGCAGTCTCGAGAATCTCGCCTTCATTCACGGCCTGATCCCGCGCCTGGGGTTCTTCAAGGGGAACGAGAAGCGCCTGCCGTGGGATTTCGACGAGGTGCTGGCCCTCATTGCGCCGCGGCCGCTCATGGTGGTGGCTCCGCAGTTCGACCAGGAGGCGACGTTCGCGGACGTAGAGCGCTCCGTCGAGGCGGCGCGCCGCGTTTATGAATCGTTGCAGCCGGAGGAGCGTTCGGCTGCCGCCTACGATTACACCTGGAGTGGCACGTGGAGAGCCGGTACGGCACGCAACCTGCGGCTGCGAAGCCTGGAACTCTACGGGCCTCCCGATTACAATCGCTTTTCGAATGCCATGCAGGCGGTGGTTTACCACTGGATGAAGCTACGGCTGCGGCCGTAGCCTCTACCCGAGGCTACCGCGAGAGTTCAGCGGGCAGCGGGATGGTGACCTTGCCGGTGGCGGCCCACTCGGTTCCCCGCACGAAGGTGGCGATGAAACCGGGGCTCTTCATGGCGTCGACGTCGTGGCCCAGGGCGTCGCCGAAGACGCGCCCCTGGCCGTACTGGACGGTCCACAGCATGGGATGGTGGAGGCCCGGGCCGGGGATGGGCTGGCGGGCTTTGCCGCCGTAGAGGGAGTGGTCGTCCCAGGCGGTGGCCAGCACGTGGTAAGAGCCCTCGGGCTGCCACCTCAAGTTGGCGTAGAGTTCGTCGTTGGGCTGCGGGAAGGAGGGCTTCATCCCGCGGGTGATGGGGTG
>JAWLGN010000019.1:0-34131 GCA_041685075.1 Bryobacteraceae bacterium | reverse complement strand
CTGCCGGGCGCGCCCCTGGGCGGCCTGCCGCGCTCCGGCCGATGGGCCGCGGCGGTCATCCGGGAGTGCGTCTGGCCCGCCATCCGGCTGGGCAACCGCAACGACAGTGCGAGCGCCGGCCCCACGGGCGTGCCGTGGATCGACTCGAACGGCTGGGCGGCGCGGCTGGCCGGGACATTGAACCCCGCCCAGGCCGTGTGGCTGGATTTCGGCCCGCCGGAAGGCACGGTCGTAACGCCGGAGGACTGGGTGCGGGCCGCGGCCGAGGCCTGGGCGCACGGGGCGCGCTGGATGCTGCCGCCCGGGGCGCTCGAAGCGCCCGTCTGGCAAGCGCTGCGACCGGCGCTCGAGTTTTTCGAGCGCAGCCGCGGGTGGCCGCGCGAGACCGCATCGCCGGTCGGCGCTATCTCGGACTTTCACGTTGACAACGAGTTCCTTTCCCACGAGTTTCTGAACCTCACCGCGCGCCGGCAGTTGCCCGTGCGCATCCTCGAACGCAGCCGCGCCGCTTCGCTGCCCTGGGATGGTTTGCGGGTGCTGGTCTATCTCGACCGGCAGCCGCCGGAGGGCGCGCTGCTCGAAAGGCTGGCGCGCGCGGTGCGCGACGGCGCCTTACTGATCGCGCCTCCCGATTGCGCGCCGCTGTTTCAGGGCGCGCCGGCGGGCGAAGCGCCCGCGCCCGGTTACCGGGTGACGGCGCTGGGCAAAGGCCGCGCGGCCATCGCCGCGGAGGCCTGGGAGGATCCCTTCCTGCTGGCCGTGGATGTGCAGAACCTGATGGGCCGGCGGGAGGCGCCGCTGCGGTTATGGAACGGCGGCAACGTCATCCCCCATCCCACCGGGGCGTCCGGCGACCGCCCGGCCGTCATTCATCTGGTGAATTACAGCACACGCGCCAACGACGTCACCCTGGGTCTACCGGGCCGCCACCGCGCCGCCGCGTTTTATACTCCGGAAAGCGCCGCTCCCCTGCCGCTCAAGGCCCAGGTCGTGCGGCTGGGGGTGGAGTTACATCTACCGCCGTTCCGTACCTACGGAGCGGTGATGCTGGAGGGTTGACCCATGCAGCTTACCCGCCGCCAACTGCTGGCCGGAGCCGCCGGCCTGAGACTTCTGCCGGCCGCGCAGGCGCCCGCCGATCCGGTGGCGCTGGCCCGGTGCACCTCCTACGGACGCGAACTGGTGCCGGTGCTGGAAGGCATGTTCGACAGTCTCGGTGGCCTGGGCCGCCTGGTCAAGGGCAAAACGGTGGCCATCAAGCTGAACCTCACAGGCCACCCAAGCTACCGGCTGGGCCACGCGCCGGCAGGCGATGCGCACTGGACCCATCCGGCGGTGGCGGGCGCCACGGTGCACCTGCTGGGCAAGGCCGGGGCGCGCCGTATCCGCCTGCTCGAGAGCCCCTGGAACACGGCCGACCCGCTGGAGGAGGTCATGCTCGAGGCGGGATGGGAGCCCCGGGACCTGCTCACGGCCGCCGGGCGCGTGGAGTGCGAAAACACCAACTGGATCGGCAAGGGCCGCAAGCGATACGCGCGCCTCAACGTGCCGCGCCCCTACACCTACCCGGCTTTCGATCTGAACCAGGCCTACGAAGAGTGCGACGTCTTCGTCAGCATCGCCAAGTTGAAGGAGCACGCCAACGCCGGCATCACGCTTTCGATGAAGAACCTGTTCGGGATCACGCCCGCCACCATCTACGGCCGCGGCGCGGGGGAGGACGAGCCGAGCGAGTTGCCCAGCGGCGGGCGCGACATGCTCCACTTCGGCAGGCGGCAGCCTCCGCGCAGCGCGCCCGGCGAGATCGATCCCAAAACGCCGCGCCAGGACGGCTACAGGGTGCCGCGGATTGTCACGGACTTGACGGCGGCGCGGCCCATTCATCTTGCCGTGATCGACGGCATCGCCACCATGACGCACGGCGAAGGCCCCTGGATACGGGGCGGGAAACTGGTGCGGCCCGGCGTGCTGGTGGCCGGCACCAACCCCGTCACCACCGACGCGGTGAGCGCCGCGGTGATGGGTTTCGATCCCATGGCCGTGCGCGGGCAGGCGCCTTTTGAAAAGTGCGATAGCACTTTGCAACTGGCCGAAGAGGTGAACCTCGGCACGCGCGACCTGCGGCGCATCGAGGTGCGCGGCGCCTCCATCGCGGCCGTACGCTTCGATTTCCGCAAGCATTCCGCGCTCTGAGAGGCGCCGGACGACCCCGGTAACAACTGTTACGCGATCCGCCCCGAGGTCCGTGAAATACTGACTCTCCTGTATTGCAATAGCAGAAAACCTGCATTAGGGTTGATGCCGTGCGCTTTGTGAAGCCGGGGTGAATTCCGGTTCAGGGGTCGTGTGTCGAACAATTTATCGCTTCAGCCCCGGGAAAACCGCGGCCGCGCGGTTCCTTGCGCACTTGCTCGAACGCACAGGAGACGACTGTCGATGAAAATCCATGTATCCCTATTCCTAGCGTTGCTTGTGGTGGTCCAGGCGTTGGCCCAGGACCCCAGGGGCGTGATCACAGGCAGCCTCACGGATTCGTCCGCAGCGGCGATCCCAGGGGTGACGGTACGGGCGGTGAACACCGAAACGGGAGTTGCGGCGTCTGCCGTGAGCACCGCTACCGGCAGCTATCGCATCCCCTTCCTTCTGCCTGGCCCTTACCGCGTTACGGCGGAGTTGAGCGGCTTCAAACGGTTCTCGCGCGATAACATCGAGGTGCGCGTCGGCGAGACCGTGACGCTTCCGATCCGGCTGGAGGTCGGCGACGTCACCGAGACGGTGGAGATCACCGCCACCACCCCGCTGCTCGATGCGGCCACCTCCTCGCTGGGACAGGTAGTAGACCAGCGCCGTATTCTGGAACTGCCGCAGCGCGGCGGCAACTCCATGGAACTCGCGCTATTGACGCCCGGGGTGGTAAACGCGACGAACCTGCGGCTGCGCAAGGCCATGTCGCCCGAAGCCACCTCCCAGATCGCCACTGAAGGCGCCGGGATCTATAACAACGAGTTCCAGATCGACGGCATCAACAACATGGCGGCAGACCGCGGCCGCGGCTACGCCCGCATCGCCTACAGCCCGCCCATCTCGGCCGTGCGCGAGTTCAAGATGCAGACCACCGCGTACGACGCCTCGATCGGCCACACCATGGGCGGGGTGGTCAATGTCAGCACGGCCAGCGGGACCAACCAGCTCCACGGCGAAGTCCATTACGTGCTGCGACATAGCCGGCTGGATGCCCCCAACTTTTTCAACAACAAGGCCGGCACGAAGCAGAGCATCTACCAGGACAACCGCACGGGCGGCTCGGTAGGCGGGCCTGTTGTATTGCCGGGTCTCTACAACGGCAGGAACCGGACGTTCTGGTTCTATGTCTTCGAGGACAATCGTTTCGGCGTGCCGCGCGCCTGGACCAACACGGTGCCTACGGCGGCCCAGCGGGTGGGCGATTTTTCCGCCCTGCTCGACATTCCCAACGGTTCGCGCTACCAGATCTACGATCCCTTCAGTACGGTTCCGGCCGCGGGAGGACGCTTCGAGCGCCAGCCCATTCCCGGCAACGTCATCCCCACCAGCCTGCTCGACCCGCTGGGCGTGAACCTGGCGGCGCTCTATCCGCTGCCTAACCAGCCGGGGACCGTCGACGGCCGCAACAACTTCTTCCTGTCGAACAAGGCCATCCAGAAGACCTCGCAGCAGATGCTTCGCCTGGACCACGCCTTCAGCGAAAACCACCGCGCCTTTTTGCGCGCGCACTACGACTTCTGGAAGGAGAACAAGAACGAGAGCTTCGGCACCAACATCCAGGGATTGTTTTCGAACCGGCCCAATCGCGGCGTGGCCCTGGACGACGTCATCGTGATCAGCCCCACCACGGTGCTGAACCTGCGTTACGGCTTCACGAGCACGAAATGGTGGGAGTACAGGCGGTCGCGGGGCTACGACCTGGGGAGCCTGGGCTTTTCCCCCAACCTGCTGGCCTTGACCAACGAACACTCCCCGATTCCGCGCCTGCAACTGGGCGCCTACACGGCCATCTCGAACTGGGAGAACGGCGACGGCACCAACTCCAGCCTGGCGCACTCGTTCGCGGGCAACGTCACCAGGATGTTCGGCCGGCACTCCCTGCGCTTCGGAGCAGACGTCCGGATAGAGCGCAGCTTCAACGACCGGCATCCTACCGGCATCGTCCCCACCTACTCGTTCAATACCAACTACACGCGCGGTCCGAGGGACAACTCGCCCGCCGCCAGCGTCGGCCAGGAGCTGGCTTCGATGCTGATGGGAATTCCTGCCGGCTCGATGGACGTCACCGCGAGTTCCGCGCTGCAGAACCGGTTTTACGGCTTCTACATTCAGGACGACCTGCGGCTCAGCTCGAAGCTGACGGTGAACCTGGGACTCCGCTGGGAGTATGAAGAGCCGGTGACCGAGCGATACAACCGGCTGGTCTCGCAGTTCGACTTCGACTCGCCCAACCCCATTCAGGCGCAGGCGCAGGCGAACTACGCCCAGAACCCCATTCCGGAGTTGCCGGTGGCGAACTTCCGCACGCTGGGCGGCCTCACCTGGGCCGGCCAGGGCGGAAACGGGCGCAGCCCCTTCGATCCCGAGAAGAACAACTGGATGCCGCGCGTCGGCTTCGCTTATCAGGTAGACGCCGACACCATTCTCCGCGGCGGTTACGGGATCTTCTACACGGTCAACGGCATCTACGCCACGGTCCCGATTCAGACGGGATTTTCGCAGTCCACGCCCATCCAGGCATCCCTCGACAACGGCCAGACGTACCTGGCCACCACGGCAAATCCGTTTCCGGCCGGCCTGCGGCAGCCGGTCGGGCCGGCAGGCGGCCTGACCACCAACCTGGGGCAGGGCATCGATTTTCACGCCCGGAACCGCAGGCGCGCCTATTCGCAGCGGTGGTCTTTGGGGGTGCAGCGGCTGCTGCCGTGGAACTTCCTTCTCGACACCTCTTACGTGGGCAGCCGCGTGACCCGGATGGCGGTGGAGCGCAACTACAACGTGACTCCGGCCGAGTACCTGAGCACCAGCCCGACCCGCGACCAGGAGACCATCGATTACCTGAGCGCCACCTTCCCCAGCCCGTTCTTCGGCATCGATCCCATCTACGGGCGGAACATGTCGCGCGGCAACCTCCTGCGGCCCTACCCGCACTTCGGCGCGATTTCCGGGGACGAGCCCATCGGCTACTCCTGGTATCACTCTCTGCAGGTTCGCGGCGAGAAGCGTTTTTCGCACGGCTACACCCTGCAGTTCGCCTACACCTTCTCCAAGTTGATGGAGGCCACCCAGTTCCTGAACGCCACCGACGCCATGCCGTACGAAATCATCGGCGGGCTGGACCGTCCCCATCGTCTGGCCGCCAGCGGCATCTGGGAGATTCCCGTCGGCCGGGGACGCCGTTTCGGCGCTTCCATGCCGGGGGTGCTGGAGGCCGTGGTGGGCGGCTGGCAGCTCGGCGCCGTGGTTTCGCGCCAGAGCGGCGGCCCGCTGGGGTTCGGCAACATCATCTTCAACGGGAACATCGAGGACATCCCGCTCTCCTCGGGGCAACGGGACGTGGACCGCTGGTTCAACACCGATGCCGGGTTCAACCGCAACTCGCAGCAGCAGCTCGGCAGCAACATCCGCACCTTCCCGCTGCGGTTCAGCGGAATCCGGGGCGACGATCAGAGAAGCTGGGACCTTTCGATCGTGAAGAACTTCGCCCTCGGCGGCGAGCGGACCAAGCTGCGGTTCCGGGCCGATGTCTATAACGCCTGGAACCAGACCAACCTCAACAACCCGAACATGTCGCCCACCAACAGCTCGTTCGGCCGCATCACCAGCACAGCGGGAGACGCCAGAAACTGGCAGCTCAGCCTGAGGCTGTCATTCTGAACCCGTACGCGCGGATAGCGCGGCAGGCCGGAGGGAGATCCTTCCGGCCTGCTCACGCCGGGAGGGCGCGACGGTATCATGGAATTTCATGCTGCGTAGTCTGGTTGTTCTCCTTGCCTTCCTTCCGGCGGTATCCGCCCAACAGCGGCCCATCACCCACGAAGACGTCTGGCTCATGAAGCGGGTGGGCGGCCTGGTGGCCAGTCCCGACGGCAAATGGGCCGTGGTGTCGGTGACGGAGCCCTCCTACGAGGCCGACAAAGCGGTGACGGATCTCTGGATGGCGCCGGTAGCGGGTGGGGCGCCGCCGCGGCGGCTCACCCATACGCGGGGAGCCGAAAGCGGCGCCGCTTTTTCGCCCGACTCGACGCGCCTGGCCTTCAGCGCCAAGCGCGAGGGCGACGAGGCGCCCCAGATCTACATCCTGCCGCTCGACGGCGGCGAGGCCGTGCGGGTCACCACGCTCTCGACCGGCGCCACCCGTCCCCGCTGGCGCCCGGACGGCAAGGCCATCCTCTTCGAGAGCCTCGTCTACCCGGGGGCCGAAGACGAGGAGGCCAACAAGAAAATTGCCGAGGAGCGCAAGGCCCGCAAGTATAACGCGCGCGTTTACGAAGGCTTTCCGTTCCGCTTCTGGGACCGCTGGCTGGACGACCGCAAGCCCCATATCTTCGTCCAGGAGCTTACCGAAGGGGCCCGGCCGCGCGACCTGCTGGCGGGCACGCGCCTGGCTTCGCTGGCCGGCTTCGACGGCTCGCGCGGGCTGAGCGGCTCCAGCCTGGAGGCGGTGTGGAGTCCCGACGGAGAGTGGATCGTCTTCACCGCCAGTGTGGACCGCGACCGCGCGGCCTACGCCCCCACGACCACCCATCTCTACCGCGTGGCCGCCTCGGGAGGCGAGCCGGTGGCCATCACCTCCGGGGAAGACAGCTACGGCAACCCCGCCTTCCGCCCCGACGGCAAGGCACTCTATGCCCTGCACTCGCGCGGCGGGGAAGATCGCCTCTACTCGCCCGACCGGCTGGCGCGCATCGCCTGGCCGCCCGCCGAAGGAGCCGCGCCCAGGATTCTTACCGAAGCGTGGGATCGCAGCGCCGCGAGCTTCGCCTTCACCCCGGACAGCCGCCGCGTCTGGATGATCGCCGAAGAGCACGGCCACGATAAGCTCTTCACCGTGCCGGCCGACGGCGGCCCCGTGGAGCGCGCCTTCGAGGTCACCGAAGGCGTCTACTCGGCGCTGGCCATTCCGGAAAAGGCGCCGTTCACGCGGGTTTTGGCGCTGTGGGGTTCCATGACCAGGCCGGAAAACATCGTGCGGGTGGACGCGCGTGCCGGCGGCCACCAGGCGCTCACGGATTTCCATTCCGACCGCACCGCCGCCATCGACTGGCAGCCGCCCCGGCACTTCTGGTTCACCGCCGCCAACGGCAAGCGCATCCATAGCCTGCTGGTGCTGCCTCCGGCCTTCGATCCGGCGAAGAAGTATCCGCTGGTCGTCTTCCCGCACGGCGGGCCGCACAACATGACCAAGGACCAGTTCTTCGTGCGCTGGAACTACCACCTGCTGACCAGCCCGGGCTACGTGCTGCTCATGACCAACTACACCGGATCGACGGGCTTCGGGGAGGAGTTCGCCGCCGCCATTCACCAGGACGTGCTGCGCGGCCCGGCCTCGGAGATCGAGCAGGCCGCCGATGCCGCCATCCGTGAGTTCCCCTTCATCGACGGCTCCCGGCAGGCGGGCGTGGGAGCCAGCTACGGTGGCTACCTCATGAACTGGTTCGCCGGCAACAGCACGCGGTTCCGCTGCCTGGTGAACCACGCCGGCCTCACCGACAACGTCTCGATGTGGGGATCCACCGACGGCGCCTGGTACTGGGAGCGGCGCAACGGCGGGCCGGTGTGGGAGATGAAGGGCCAATGGCGCGAGCAGAGCCCCCTCATGTACGCCGGCAACTTCAAGACCCCCATGCTGGTGACCCACGGCGAGCAGGACTTCCGCGTGCCCATCAGCCAGGCCTTCGAGATCTATAAACTGCTGCAGCGGCGGCGCGTGCCCTCGCGGCTGGTGATCTTTCCGGACGCCAGCCACTGGGTGCTCAAAGGCGAGGACGCGCGCTACCACATGCAGGAAGTGCTGGACTGGCTGAAGAAGTACCTGTAAGGGGCGCGGCTATCGGAGCCCGTTGATCCAGATCCGGATGGCCTGGTCGCCGCCGGACCAGTTGGCGCCGAAGAGGTCGATGTCGCCGTCGCGGTCGAGGTCGGCGATCTGGATATCGTGGGCGCCGGTGGTGGCCACGACCTGCTTCTCCCACGTGCCGCCGCGGTTGTAGTAGACTCCCACTTCGTCAGGGTCCTGCCCCTGGTGCATTTCGGCGAAGACGATGTCGGGGCGGCCGTCGAGGTCGATGTCCGCCGCCTGAATGCCGTGGACGACGCACTCGACCGGTTCGGCCACCCGGTGCTCGCGCCAGGCGCCCTGTTTCGGGTCGGGGGGAGCTTCGAACCAGGAGATTCTGTACTGTTGCTTGGCCAGCTCCGAGGGCGCGAGGACAATGTCCGGGCGGCCGTCGCCGTTCATGTCGCCCACCGCGATGGCGGCGTTGGGATGCCATGAAGCGAAGCGCCGGGGCACCCAGCGTACGCGGCTATCTTCCCGCACGGTCTCCAGCCACACACCGCCGAGGACGATATCGGGGTCGCCGTCGCGGTCGACGTCGGCGGCCACGATGCCTTCGCCGTGCTCGCAGGGGATGGCCTCGGCCTGCCAGCCGCCGCCGGGGGTTTGGAGGAAGACGCGCACGCGGTCGCCGGCTTTGTAGCCGAACTCGGATTGGTTGCGGGTGGCGATATCGGGCCGCCCGTCGCCGTTGAAGTCGGCCGCGATGGCGTCGTGGGTGCGGTCTTCCGCCACCCGGTGCATCTTCCAGGCGGTTTGGGGAGCGGTTTTCAAGTTGCCGGGATTCTCGAACCACACGGTGCCGCCCAGCACGATATCGGGATGCCCGTCGCCGTTGATATCGGCCGCGGCGCCGGTGACGGTGCTGTAACCGCCGCCGGCGATGGGAAAACGCTCCCATGCGGGTGCGCGATACCACACCAAGGGACCTTTCTGCCCGGCGATGATGAGATCGGGCAGGCGGTCGCCGTCGAGATCGGCCACGATTTTGGCCCAGGGGCGCGGCGGTCCGCCGGCGTCCACCACGCGGGCGGTGAAGGCTGGCGGATCCGCCGCGGCGAGGAAGCCTGCGGAATAGGCAAGCGCCAGCGGAGCAGCAAGCAAAACCAGTAGACCGGCCGGGGGATGCATGGTATGAGCACTATATCACGCCTGACGCGGCCCTCTTGTCGCTGAACGGAGTTGCAGCGACTGCCTACTTTGACTTCCGGGCGCGGTAGGGCTATACTGACAAATCCGTCCGTTTTCGGTTGTACTCCTCCCGGTTAACGCGCGTGCAGCGAGGCACTCCACTGCGCACGCCCCGGCAGCGCGCAACCGGCGGAGCGCGGCGTACGTCAACCGCTAAATAGGCAAATGTTTTTGCCCACGATATGAAGAGCCTGAAGGCTAAACACAAAAAGTACAAACAACTTCTGGAAGACAAGGCAGAGGAGCTGCGGAGCAGCATGTCCGCCCAAAGGGTCGCGCAGATGGTGTCCCGCAAAGACCGTTCTTCCGAAGAGGGCGACCTGAGTCAGCAGAGCCACGAAGAGTGGATTTTCCTGAACCGGAATACTCTGGACATGAAGCTGTTGCGCCAGGTTCAGGAAGCGCGGCGGCGCATCGAAGAGGGGACCTACGGGATTTGCCACGAGTGTGAGGAGCCCATCTCGCCCAAACGCCTGGATGCCGTGCCGTGGGCGCGATACTGCGTGACCTGCCAGGAGCAGCTCGGCAGCCGCGCCGGCGAGCGCGTCAACGAGGACGACTACCAGCGAGCCTAGCGCCAACCCGTCGCGCTGGCTCCCTGGGAGGGGCGTGCCGTGCCGCGCATCCCGCTTTTCGGTGTACAATCCAAGGAGTGTTCTTGTTTTCTTTACCCGAAAGGGCTTGGGGGATCGAATGGAGAAACCGGCGCAAAACATTCAAGACAGCTTTCTAAACAACGCACGAAAAGACAAGATTGTACTCACGATTTACCTGATGAGCGGCGTCAAGCTGTCAGGGCGCATCAAGAGCTTCGATAAATATTCCTTGGTGCTGGAGACCAACAATCAGGAGCAGTTGATCTTCAAACACGCTATTTCCACCGTGGTGACGCTCAAGGCGTCGCACTCCTATTCCGGCTCCTCGCACGCCGCGGCGCACAGTGCCGCGAGCAACACCGCACAGGCTGCCGGCGCCTCCGGCGCTCACCCGGAACGCCCCTCGGAGGCTTGACACCGCTGACGCCTGGAGCCGCTCCGGAACGCGCGATTCTGGCAGGCGTGGACCTGACCGCGCGCGCTTCTCCCGCCGGCCCGGCCGAATACTACGGCGCGGAAGAATCCCTGGAAGAACTCGCGGAACTCGCTGAAAGCGCGGGCGCGCAGGTGGTGGACCGCGTGATGCAGACGCGCGCCGCGCCGCAGGCCGCCACCTTGATGGGCCGCGGCAAAGTCGAGGAACTGAAAGCCCTCGCCGATGCCCGGGAAGCGGACGTGGTGATCTTCGACCACGACCTGACTCCCACCCAGCAGCGCAACCTCGAGCAAGCGCTCGACCGCAAGGTCATCGACCGTACGCAGCTCATTCTGGACATCTTTGCCCGGCGCGCGCGCACGCGCGAAGGCCGCCTGCAGGTGGAACTGGCGCAACTCAACTACCTGCTCCCCCGGCTGGCGGGCCGCGGCACGGAGATGTCGCGGCTGGGCGGCGGCATCGGCACTCGCGGACCGGGCGAAACGCAACTGGAGACCGACCGCCGCCGCATTGCCCGGCGCCTCCGCAAGATCCGGCAAGACCTGGAGGCCGTGCGCGCCGGCCGTGCCGTACACCGGCGGCAGCGCCACTCGGTTCCGTTGGCCACCGTTGCGCTGGTGGGTTACACCAATGCCGGCAAGTCCACGCTTTTCAACCGCCTCACCGCGGCCGGCGTGCTGGCCGACGCGCGCATGTTCGCCACCCTCGACCCCACCGTGCGGGCGGTCGCGCTGCCCTCCCGCCGGCGCGTCCTGCTGAGCGACACCGTGGGTTTTATCCGCAACCTGCCCACCACCCTGGTGGAGGCCTTTCGCGCCACCCTGGAAGAGGTGGCGGAAGCCGGGCTGGTACTCCACGTGGTGGACAGCGCCTCGCCCTACGCGCCGGCGCACATCGCCCACGTCCAGAAAGTCCTTCACGAGATCGGTGCCGGCTCCATCCCCCGGCTGATGGTGCTGAACAAGGCCGATCTCCCGGAAGCGCAGGTCCGGCAGGCCCGCACCGAGGCGCGCTCCATGTCCATCTCCGCCCTCACCGGGGAGGGTTTGGATACTCTGCTTGCCGCCATCGACGAGGTGCTCCCCTTCGACCCCGTTTCCCGCGTGCGTTTCCGTTTCCCCGTAGGGGAGGAGAGTGCCCTTTCGCTGCTGCACGACGCGGCACGGGTCCTTCAAACGCGCTACGATGAGAGCGGCTGCGAGGTGGAGGCCGAGGTTTCCGAGTCCATTTTGCGCCGCTTGCGAAAATTCGCTATCTCCTGAACCCTGTGGAAAAACTTGTGAAAAACCTTCCCAAGGATGCAGCGCGAATATTCCGAATGGGGTATATGTAGGCTGGCGAAGAAGGGGAACAAGTGGCGGCAAATGATTGCAAATGATGGAATTGTGGATTGCCAGGGGCAGTGCGGAGAAAGTTCAGCGAAAACAGAGTAGCGGCAACGACAAAGCCCGAATTTCCACAGTTGTAGAACCGATGGCCCACGAATTATAGTGGGGTGGGCGATGAACATTCCCAACTTCCTCACGATCCTGCGGATTTTCTTCGTGCCCGTCGTGGTCGCCGTCCTGGTACAGGAAGACGTTTTCATTCACGTTGGTGGAGTGCAAATCACCAACGATTGGCTGGCGCTGGCGTTCTTTCTGGCGGCCGCCGCCACCGATTTGCTGGACGGGTATCTGGCGCGGCGATGGAAGCAGGTGACGACTATCGGGACGCTGCTCGATCCCATCGCCGACAAGCTGCTCATTTCCGCGGCGCTGATCGCGCTGGTGCAGGTGCGGGCGGTGCCGGGCTGGATCGTCATTCTGATTGTGGGGCGGGAATTCGCGGTTTCGGGATTGCGCAGCATCGCCGCGGCCGAGGGCTACACCATCAAGGCCAGCGATCTCGGGAAGACCAAGATGATCGCGCAGGTAGCGGCCGTCAGCGTCCTGCTGTTGAGCTTGCGCCATCCTTCGCTGCACAGGCCGGGGATGATTCTGATCTGGGGGGTGGTGTTCTTTTCCCTGGTTTCCGCGTTCAGCTATTTTCGCAAGTTCTGGCGCAAGGTGGACGTGAGGATCAAGACGCGGCGCCGGCGCGAGCTGCTGCTAATGGAAAAGCGCCAGAAGCTGGCGGCATTGCGGAATCAGAGGGCTTCGGGCGAGGGGGACGGCGGCCTGCGGGGCACGATCTGGACACCCCCGGGAGAGAATTGAACCACCCGCACCTGTCCGGTGGCGCCGAGCGACGGCACCGGCTGGCCATTCAGCGTCACATTCAGCCCACCGGCATTCCCTACCGTCATCTGCACCTGCCCGGCAGCGTCCAGGTTCCTGGTTTCGTTCGGCTGGAGCGTGCCGCTGTAGATGAACTCGCCGTTGGAGCGCACGGAAATCCAGACCGGCTCGGTGGCGGTGAGAACCAACCGGACGTTGGCGTCGGGATCGGCCGGAACGTCCGCAAGGGGCGTGGGCGGCGGGGTTACCGGCGCCGCGGGGACCGTGGGCGCCGTCTGCGCAGCGGCCGGCTGCGTGATCGCGGGGGCCTGGTCGGGAGCATTGACGCGCTCGGTTACCGTGGCAGCCGCGGGAGGCGTTGCGGGCGGGGTGCGGGAACTCCGCTGCCACCAGGCGTAGATGGCGGAGCAGATCAGCATTACCGCTACCACACCGGCCAAAGCGGGAAGCGAGGATCCGGTGCGCGGCCTTACGCCGAACTCCGGCACGCGCGGCAACTCGATCGCCGGCTCGCCGGGCGGGCCCGGGGCACCCTCCGGCTCGCTTGGCTCGGGCTGGATATTGCGCTGCAATTCAGCGGCGATTTCGTCTTCATCCAAGCCCAGAACGCGCGCATACTGGCGGACGAAGCTGCGGGTGAAGACGCCACCGGGCAGCCTGTCGAAATCCTCGGCCTCGATGGCTTCGAGCAACCGGCGGTTGATCTTGGTCTCCCGGGCGACTTGCTCGAGGTCAAGGTTGAGCCGCTGACGCTCGCGGCGCAAGGTCTCGCCGATTGAGTCCATATCGCTCCGCTCAACCCCTAACGTTATAATACAACATTGATGTTTTCCGGCCTCCGGCGCGTGTATTCCGGCTTACCATGATCTCTGTCGTCGTCGTCAACTGGAACCGGTGCGAACTGCTGCGCGCCTGCCTCGCCTCCCTGGCGCGGCAGAGCTGCCCGGCGGCGGAAATCATTGTGGTGGATAACGGTTCCACGGACGGCTCTGCAGAAATGGCGGAACGGGAATTCGGCGCTCTGGTAATCCGGAATGCCGAAAATCGCGGGTTTTGCGCGGCCAATAACCAGGGAATTCGGGCGGCGCGCGGGAAATGGATCGCCTTGTTGAACAACGACGCCGAGGCCGATCCGGGCTGGCTGGGGGCGCTGGCGCGAGTCTTCGAAAACCGTCCCCGGCTGGGAATGGCGGCTTCCAAGATTCTGGTACACGAAGACCCGCGCCGGATCGATAAAGCAGGGCACCTCATCTGGCCCGACGGGCAGAACCGCGGGCGCGGCACCGGAGCGCTCGATTGTGGGCAGTTCGACACCCTGGAGGAGGCACTCTGGCCGGACGGCTGCGCGGCCATGTACCGCAAGAGCATGCTGGAGGAGATCGGCGGCTTCGACGAGGACTTTTTTGCCTACGGCGACGATGCCGAGTTGGGGATGCGCGCGCGGCTGGCGGGATGGCAATGCCTGTACGTGCCGGACGCAGTGGTGCGGCACCGGCGCGGCGCGACCCTGGGGCTGGATTCGTCCCGGAGGCTGAAGCTGATCGAGCGCAACCGCGTGCTGCTGGCGGCCAAACTCTTTCCCTGGCGGCTGTTACTGCTGAACGGGGCCTACTACCTGGCGCGCCTGGCGGCCGGGCTGCGGGCCTCGCGGGAGGGAACGGGCGACGTGGCGCACTTTCCCGGTTGGACAGGCAAGTGGAAGATCGCCCGCGCCCTGATAGCGGGCGATCTCGAGGCCCTGGTCCTGCTGCCGCGCATCTTGCGCAAGCGTGCCGCGGTGGTGCGGCGGCTGTCCTCGCGGGAGGTCTGCGAACTGATCCGGCGCTACCGCGCTCCCCTGCGGGACCTGGCATGAGCGGCACCTGCGTCCTGTGCGGCAAGCGCGGCGAGGGCGACACGCTGTTTACCGCCACCGACCGCCTTTATCGCACCACCAGCGAACGATTCCGGGTGGTGCGCTGCCGCCACTGCGGGCTGCTGCGCCTGGAACCGCGGCCCTCGCCCGAACAACTGCGCCGCTACTATCCGGAGAACTACTGGTTTTCGCCCGATCGGAGCGTGGCGGGCCGCATGGAAGAGACCTACCGGCGCCTGGTGCTGCGCGACCACGTGGGCTTTGTGCAGCGCGCGGTGGAGACGGCAGGGGTGGCGGGTCCGGTGCTGGACGTGGGCTGCGGCGGCGGCCTGTTCCTCGGGATGATGCGGGAGCGCGGTTTTCGGGTGGTGGGCCTGGATATCTCTCCCGCGGCCGCGGCGGTGTCCTGGGGGAGGAAGGGCGTGCCGGCGGTCTGCGGCACCCTTGCGGCGGCGCCGCTGGCGCGGGAAAGCTTTGCCGCCATTACCATGTTCCACGTGCTCGAGCACCTGGAGGACCCGCGCGCCTACCTGGAAGCCGCGCGCGCGCTTCTGCGCCCGGGCGGCCGGTTGATCGTGCAGGTGCCGGACGCCGCGTGCTGGCAGTTTCGCCTGCTGGGAGCGGCATGGACGGGGGTGGACGTGCCGCGCCACCTGGTGAACTTCCGCGCCCGCGACCTGGAGGCGCTCCTGGCCTCCCAAGGTTTTGAAGTGCTGCGGCGCAAGCACTTCAACCTGCGGGACAACCCGGCCGGGCTGGCCAGCAGCCTGGCGCCCGTGCTCGACCCCATGGCCCGGCGCGTGCGCCGCGTGCCGGAGAGCGGCGCCATGGCGCTGGCCAAGGATCTGTGCTACCTGGCGCTGGTGGCGGCGGCGCTGCCGCTGGCCGCGCTGGAGGCGGCCTTCGGCGCCGGCTCCACCGTCATGATGGAGGCGCGCCGGCCATGAGATACAGCGCCATTGCCGGACGCCTGCCCGCGCCGCTGCGCCGGCACGTGCTGCACTTTGAAGCGGCCATTGAAGATGCCGTGGCGGCCTTCGCGGCCGAGTTGCCCGAGGGCGCGCGGGTACTCGATGCCGGGGCGGGCGAAGGCCAGTATGCGCACTACTTCACGCGCCAGCGCTACATCGGGGTAGACCTGGGGGTGGGGGATGCCGGTTGGGACTACAGCCGGCTGGACGCGGTGGCGGATTTGGCCGCCCTGCCCTTCCCCCCCTGCGCCTTTCAGGCGGCCATCCACCTGGTCACCCTGGAGCACGTGCGGGAGCCGGCCGTGGTGCTGGCCGAAATCGCCCGCACGCTGGCGCCCGGCGGCCAACTGCTGGTGGTGGCTCCGCACGAGTGGGAGGTACATCAGTCCCCCCACGACTACTACCGCTACACGCGCCACGGCGTGGCCTACCTGCTCGAAAAGGCTGGGCTGGCGCCCGTGGCCATCCGGCCCGTGGGCGGATACTTCCGCCTGCTGGCCCGGCGGCTGCTGAACGGGTTACAATTCTTTTCTGGCGGCCGCCGATGGATCTGGTTCCTTCCGGCCGCGCTCCTGGTGGTGCCGCCGGCACTGATCCTGCCCTTTTTGGATTTTCTCGACCGGGACCGCAACTTCACGCTCGGATACATATGCACCGCACGACGACACCCGGCTCCGACCCCCAGCCCCGGCCGCGAGGAAGCGGTTTGACGGTCCGGCTGGCGGCCGTGCTTGCCCTGGCAGCTCTGGCGGCGCAGGGTGGCGAGTTCAGCGGCGCGCGGGCGCTCGAGTACACGCGCCGGGCGGTGGCCTTCGGCCCGCGCCCGCCGGGGTCGGCGGCTCTGGAGAAGCTGCGGGGCTACATCCTCGAGGAGCTGCGGCCGCGGGGCTGCCAGATCACGGTGGATGCTTTCCAGGCGCGCACCCCCATCGGAGTCCTGGAGATGAAGAACCTGATCTGCCGGTTCCCGGGCAGCTCGGGGCGCGCAGTGGCCATCACGGGGCACTACGATACCAAGCTGTTCCGCGATTTCCGGTTCGTGGGCGCCGACGATGGCGGCTCCTCGACCGGCTTTCTGCTGGAGATGGCGCGGGTGCTCGCGGGGCAGCCGCGCAAGGACGACGTTTACCTGGTCTGGTTCGACGGGGAGGAGGCCATCGGGCCGTGGTCGGCCACCGACGGCGTCTACGGCAGCCGGCATCTGGCCGCGCGCTGGGAAGCCGACGGTACGCTCGGCCGCCTCAAGGCGCTCATCAACGTCGATATGATCGGAGACAGAGACCTGGGAATCATGCGGGAAGCGCATTCCGCGCCGTGGCTGCAGGAGTTGATTTGGAAGACCGCGCGGGAACTGGGACACGGCAAACACTTCCTGCGCGACGGGGGCCCCGTGGAGGACGATCACGTTCCGTTCGTGCGCCGCGGCGTGGCGGCAGTGGACCTGATCGATTTCGACAAGCCCTACTGGCACACCCCCGAGGACACCATGGACCGGCTGAGCGCGCGGAGCTTCGAAGTGGTGGGCCGGGTGTTGATGAAGGTACTGGAGAGATTGGAAGGACAACGCTGAGTGGATGGCGCGATCGTAGTCGATAAATCGCAGGGGTGGACCTCGCACGACGTGGTAGCCAAGGTACGGCGGCTGGCCGGGACCAAGCGCGTCGGCCACCTGGGGACGCTCGATCCCCTGGCCACCGGAGTGCTGCCGCTGGTGATCAACCGAGGCACCCGCCTGGCCCGCTTCTACCCCCGCAGCGACAAGATCTATCACGCGGTGATCCGGTTCGGCTATTCGACCGACACCTACGACCGCGAAGGCGAGCCCACCTCGCCGGTAACGGAGCCGCAAATCGACGGCGACGAGCTGGAGCGGCACCTGGCCGATTTTCGCGGCGCCATCCAGCAGACGCCGCCCCCGGTCTCGGCCAAGAAGGTGGGGGGCGTGCGGGCCTACAAGCTGGCACGGCAGAAGGTGGCGGTGGAGCTGAAGCCCGTGGAGGTAGAGGTCTACCAGCTCGAGTTGCTGGAGGTGAACGGCGCCGAGGCGGTGGTCCGGGCGCACTGCTCCGGCGGCACCTACATGCGCGCCATCGCGCACGATCTGGGGCAGGCGATAGGCTGCGGCGCGCACTTGCGCGACCTGCGGCGCACGGGCTCCGGCGAGTTCCGCATCGAGCAGGCCCACACCATCGAGGAGCTGGAGAAACTGTCCGCGGAAGGCCGCATCGCCGAAGCCGTGATTCCCGCCCTCGAGATGCTGCCCGGCATTCCGACCGTCTACGTGGAGGATACGGTGGTGAACCATATCCGGCAGGGGCGCAACTTCCCCGTTTCGCCCTTCCGCGCGCAGAAGACCGGCCGCTACGTGAAGGCCGTGTCGCGCCATGGCGAACTGGTGGCCATCGGGGAAGCCGTGCTCCCCAACCTCTACCATCCCGAGGTCGTGCTCTAGCCTGCGCGCGAACGGGCCGCAGGCGCCATGCTACATTGAAAGTTCGATTCCCAACTCGGAACGGCTATGCGAAACGTTGTCATCGTAGGCTCCGGGTGCGCCGGAAATACCGCGGCGATCTACACCGCGCGGGCCAATCTGCAACCGCTGGTGGTGACCGGTTACGAAGCCGGCGGGCAGCTCTCCCTCACCACCCTGGTGGAAAACTTCCCCGGGTTTCCCGAGGGGATCATGGGGCCCGAACTGGTGGAGAACATGAAGCGCCAGGCGCAGAACTTCGGCGCCGAGTACATGCACGGCGCGGTCACCGAGGCGGATCTTTCCAAGCGGCCCTTCCGCATCAAGGTTGAAGGCGAGGAGATCAAGACCCGCACCCTGATCATCGCCTCGGGGGCTTCGGCGCGCTGGCTGCGGCTGGAGAGCGAGCAGAAACTCATCGGACACGGCGTCAGCTCCTGCGCCACCTGCGACGGCTTCTTCTACCGCGATAAAAAGATCATGGTGGTGGGCGGCGGCGACTCCGCCATGGAGGAGGCCAACTTCCTGACGCGCTTCGGCCGCGAGGTGGCGGTGGTGCACCGGCGCGAACATTTCCGCGCCTCCAAGATCATGCTCGACCGCGCGCGCTCCAACCCCAAGATCAAGTTCATCACCAACGCCGTGGTGGATGAAGTCTACGACGTGTCGAAGGGCGTGGTCACGGGCGTGAAGCTGCGCAACGTGATCAGCGGCGATACCTGGAAGCAGGACGTGGACGGGCTGTTCATCGCCATCGGCCACATTCCCAACACGGCCGTTTTTCGGGACCAGATCGAGACCGACGAGGACGGCTACATCATCTCGCAAGGCGGCGCGCGCACCAGCGTGGCGGGCGTCTTCCATGCCGGCGACGTGCAGGATCGCGCCTACCGCCAGGCCATCACGGCAGCGGCGGCGGGCTGCATGGCCGCTATTGAAGTGGAACGGTTCCTGGAAGCAGAAGGTCACTGACGCACACGAGGAGCAAGAGCGCATGATCGAGCGGATTTCGCCTCCGGGCGCGCCCGTGCCGCGCGGGCCGTATTCTCCGGCCGTACGGGCGGGGGATTTCATCTTCGTCGCGGGCCAGGGCCCCATAGACACCGCGACCAACCAGATGTCGTTCGGCGATATCGCCCATGAGACCCGCCTGGTGCTGGGCAACATCCAGAAA
This sequence comes from Bryobacteraceae bacterium, assembly GCA_041685075.1. Classification (GTDB taxonomy): domain Bacteria; phylum Acidobacteriota; class Terriglobia; order Bryobacterales; family Bryobacteraceae; genus JAMCRM01. The sequence continues at coordinate 15,136 of JAWLGN010000019.1, read as the reverse complement.
ATTCTGGAGGGCTGCGGGGCGAGCATGGAGGACGTGGTGAAGTGCTCCGTGTTTCTGGCCAACGCGGAGGATTTCGCCGCCATGAACGAGGTGTACGCGGAGTTCTTCGGAACGGCCAAACCGGCACGCACCACCGTTACCGCCGGATTTGTGGCGCCGATGAAGGTAGAAATCGACTGCGTCGCCTACAAACCTGTAAAATAGGCGCTCGATGGTATCGCGGCGGGCATTCATGGGAGCGACCCTGGCGGCCGCCGCCGGCGGCAGCGGCTGGATCGATGCGCACTCGCACGTCTGGACGCCCGATACGGACCGCTACCCCCTGGCGCCGGGCTACGATGCCCGCAAACGCACGCCCCTAAGTTTCACCCCGGAAGAACTGCTGGCCGAGGCGCGCCCGTGCGGCGTCGAGCGCGTGGTGCTCATCCAGATGAGCTGGTACGGCTTCGATAACCGCTACATGCTGGACGCCATGGCGCGCTACCCGGGCGTTTTTTCCGGCGTGGCGACGGTCGATGAAAACGACCGCCCGGCCGAGGCCATGCGCCGGTTGAAGCGGCGCGGCGTGCGGGGCTTCCGCATCCGGCCGAACACGCCGGGGTGGCTCGACGGCGCCGGAATGGCCGCCATGTGGGAGTGCGCCGCCCAAGAGAGCCTGGCCATCTGCCCCCTGATCCGCCCCGACGCGCTCCCCGCGCTCGGCCGCATGTGCCGCCGCTTTCCGGATACCACCGTGGTGATCGACCATTTCGCCCGGGTGGGCGCGGACGGCGAAATCCGGGAGGCGGATCTCGCTGCGCTGTGCGGACTGGCCGTGCATCCGCGGGTGCACGTGAAGCTCTCGGCCTTCTACACACTGGGAAAACGTACGCCGCCGTACCTGGACCTGATTCCCATGATCCGGCGGCTCTATGAAGCTTACGGACCGGGTCGCCTGATGTGGGCCACGGACTGCCCCTTCCAGTTGCTGAACGGCAACACCTACCGCGCCTCGGTCGAGTTGATCCGGGATCGCCTGGATTTTATTACCCCTGCCGACCGCGACCTGCTGCTCCGCGGCACGGCGGCGCGGGTCTTCTTCGCATCGGCGGCCTAACGCCGGAACTCGCGCGCCGTCTGAGCGTATTAGAGATATGCACAGCTTGAGCCGCGATTTCCTGTTCGGCCTGCGCGCGCTGGGCCGCTCGCCGTTGTTCACCCTGGTTGCAGTTCTTTCGCTGGCGCTCGGGATCGGCGCCAATACCGCGATCTTCACCCTCACGGACCAGGTATTGCTGCGCAGCCTGCCGGTGGAAGCCCCGGAGCGGCTGGTGATGATCTCGACTGCCGGTTCCCACGTGGGAAGCAACCGAGGTATGAACGTGATCTCCTACCCCATGTACAAGGATTACCGGGAGAAGAACGAGGTCTTCAGCGGGGTCCTCTGTTCGCGGACCACTTCGGTGGCCATGAGCGCCGGCGGACCCGCGGAGATCACCACGGCCGAAATGGTTTCGGGCAACTACTTCCAGGTGCTGGGGATCCGGAGCGCGGCCGGCAGAGTGTTCACGCCGGCCGACGAAACCAACCCGGGCGCGAATCCGGTGGTGGTGCTGGCGTACGAGTACTGGCAGAGCCGCTTCCGCGGCGACCCGGGGGTGGTCGGCCAGACCATACGGATCAACTCGTTCCCCATGACCGTGGTGGGGGTGGCGGCGCCGGGCTACCACGGGCTGATGCTTGGCGACCGGCCGAAGCTGTTCGTTCCGGTCACCATGAAACGCTACATGACGCCTTCCTGGGACGACCTGGAAAACCGCCGCAGCCGCTGGGTGCGCGTCTTCGCCCGGCTCAAGCCAGGGGTGGATATCCGGCAGGCCGAGGCCGCCATCCGCCCGCTGTACAAGCAGATCATCAACGAAGAAGCAAAGGACCCCTGGTTCAACCGGGTGATTCCCTTTCACCGTGAGGAGTTCCTGAGATCCTACGCGGTGGTGACGCCGGGCGGCCAGGGCTTCTCCTTCATGCGCCGGATGATGGAGATGCCGCTGAAAGTGCTGATGGGGCTGGTCGGAATTGTGCTGCTGATCGCCTGCGCCAACGTTTCGAACCTCATGGTGGCGCGCGCGGCGGGACGGCGGAAGGAGATCGCGGTGCGGCTGGCGGTAGGGGCGGGCCGCTGGAGAATCGTCCGGCAACTGCTGGTGGAGAGCACGCTCGTGGCGCTGGCAGGCGGCGCGCTGGGGTTGCTGGTGTCCTATTGGTCGATGCGCGGCATTCTGCTGCTGGCGCCCGGGGATGAAGCGCGCGCGGCGTTTTCGGCGGTGCCGGACGGCCGCGCGCTGCTGTTTACCCTGGGAGTGGCGCTGGCGGCCGCGGTGTTGTTCGGACTCTTCCCCGCCCTTCAGGCGTCGCGCGCGGACCTGGCGGCGACCATGAAGGACCAGGGCAGCGCCATCGCCGGCGGGCACGGCTCCCGCACCCGCAAGGTGCTGGTGGCCGCCCAGGTGACGCTCTCGCTGATTCTGCTGGTGGGCGGCGCGCTGTTCGTCCAAAGCTTGCGCAACCTGCGCCTGGTGGACCCCGGCTTCCGCGCCACCAACCTGATCCGGATGACGGTCGATCCGCAGTTGAGCGGGTACGATGACGAGCGGACACGGGCCTTCTACCAGCAAGTGCGCCAGCGGCTGGGCGCGCTTCCGGGAGTGACGTCGGCCGCGCTGGCGCGCGTCGGTGTCGTCTCGAACAATGACTGGGACTCCACCATCACGGTCGAGGGCTACCAGGCCGGCGATGGCGAGAACATGAACCCGAACTTCAACTCCGTCTCTCCCGGCTACCTGAAGACCATGGGGATGGTGCTGAAGGCCGGCCGCGAGTTCGACGACCGCGACCGCATCGAGGCGCCCCGGGCGGTGATGGTCAACGAGACCTTCGCCAACCGCTACTTCCCCGGCCGCAGCCCGCTGGGGCGCCGCCTCGGGTTTGGCCACGGCCCGGGGGTGGAGTTGAACCTGACCATCGTGGGGGTGATGGCGGACGCCCACTACCGCGACCTGCGCGAGGAGATCCCCCGGCAGGTTTTCGTGTGCAGCGAACAGGACAAGCGGCAGACCGGCATGCACGTCTATGTGCGCACTTCGCTGGACTCGGAACGGATGTTCGAGACTATCCGCCGCGAGATGGCCGGCCTCGATCCCAACGTTCCGATTCGCGACATGGTAACGATGGAAGACCAGTTAGACCGCTCCCTCACGCTGGAGCGCATGGTGGCGTTTCTCTCGAGCGCCTACGCGCTGCTGGCCGGGCTGCTGGCGGTGATTGGGCTGTACGGCGTAACGGCCTACGGGGTGGCGCGGCGCGCGCGGGAGATCGGCATCCGGATGGCGCTGGGGGCGCAGGCGGGCACGGTGGTGCGGATGGTATTGCGCGAGGTGGCAACGCTGGCGGCGGCGGGCATCGCGGTGGCGCTGCCGCTGGCCTGGTGGCTCACCGGGTTTGTGCGCAGCCAGCTCTACGGCATCGAGCCGCGCGACCCCGCCACGATTGGCGCGGCCGCGCTGGGCCTGCTGGCGGTGGCGGCAGCCGCGGGCGCCGTTCCGGCCGTGAAGGCCAGCCGCCGGAATCCGCTCGACGTGTTGCGCTACGAATAGCCGGGGGAAGTTTCGGACCCGCTGAGCGTATTATGATGTAGCTCCTATGCTCAGTTGGAGCCGGGACCTGTGGTTCGGCCTGCGCGCGTTAGGCCGCTCGCCGCTCTTCACCCTGGTCGCCGTTATTTCACTGGCGCTCGGCATCGGCGCCAATACCGCTATCTTTACGCTCATCGACCAGGTGCTGCTGCGCGCCCTTCCGGTGCACGAGCCGGAACGGCTGGTCCTGATCTCGACCACCGGCACCCACATCGGCAGCACCAGCGGCCTCAACGTGCTCTCCTACCCGATGTACAAGGATTTCCGCGACCAGAACGAATTCTTCAGCGGAGTTCTGTGTTCCCGGCCCAACTCGGTGGCCGCCAGCACCGGCGGCGCCGCCGAAATCACCGAAGGCGAGCTGGTTTCGGGCAATTACTTCCAGGTGCTGGGGATCCGGGCCGCGGCCGGCCGGCTCTTCACCCCCGCCGATGAAACCAGCCCGGGAGCCAATCCCGTGCTGGTGCTCTCCTACGACTACTGGCACAGCCGTTTCCGCGGCGACCCGGCCGCCATCGGCCAGACCATCCGGATCAACGGCTTTCCCATGACGGTGGTGGGGGTGGCGGAGCCGGGGTATCACGGGCTCATGCTGGGCTACCGGCCCAAGCTCTACATCCCGGTCACCATGAAGCGGTACGCCACGCCCTCCTGGGACTATCTCGAGGATCGCCGCAGCCGCTGGCTGCACGTCTACGGGCGGCTGAAGAAGGGCGTGGACATCAGGCAGGCGGAGGCCTCCATCCGCACGCTGCACAAGCAGATCGTCAACCAGGAAGTGCAGGACCCCTACTTCAACCGCGTCACTCCGTATAACCGGCAGCGGTTCCTGGCCTCCTATGCCGTATTGACGCCCGGCGGGCAGGGCTTCTCCGGCCTGCGCCGGATGATGGAGATGCCGCTCAAGGTGCTGATGGGGCTGGTGGGCATCGTGCTGCTGATCGCCTGCGCGAATGTATCGAACCTGCTGGTGGCGCGCGCGGCGGGGCGGCGGAAGGAGATCGCGGTGCGGCTGGCGCTGGGAGCGGGCCGCTGGAGGGTGGTGCGGCAACTGCTGGTGGAAAGCGCGCTGGTGGCGCTGGCGGGCGGCGCGCTGGGCTTGCTGGTCTCCTACGGGTCGATGCGCGGCATTCTGCTGCTGGCGCCCGTCGAGCAGGCGCGGGAGGCCTTCCCGGCGGCGCCGGACGCGCGCGCGCTGCTGTTCACCCTGGGGATTTCGTTAGCAGCGGCGCTGGCCTTCGGCCTCTTCCCCGCCCTCCAGGCATCGAGCGAAAACCTGGCGGCCGCCATGAAGGACCAGGCCGGCTCGATCGCCGGCGGCCGCGGCTCCCGCGCCCGCAAGGTGCTGGTGGCGGCGCAGGTGACCCTCTCGCTCATCCTGCTGGTGGGGAGCGCGCTGTTCGTCCAGAGCCTGCGCAACCTGCGGCAGGTGGACCCCGGCTTCCGCGTCACCAACCTGATCCAGTTCACCGTGGACCCTCAGTTGAGCGGCTACGAAAACGAGCGCACCCGCGAGTTTTACAGGCTTTTGCGCCGGCGGCTGGAGGCGCTGCCGGGAGTCGAATCCGCCGCCCTGGCGCGCGTGAGCATTATGGGGCAGAGCGGCTGGAACAATCACATCATCGTGGAGGGCTACCAGGCCGGCGATGGGGAGGAGATCCGGCCCAGCATGAACGCTGTCTCCCCGGGGTACCTGAAGACCCTGGGGATCGAACTGAAGGCGGGCCGCGAGTTCGATGAGCGCGAGCATCACGCCGGCGCGCCGGCCGCCCTGGTGAACGAAAGCTTCGCGAAACGCTATTTCCCCGGCCGCAGCCCGCTGGGGCGCCGCATCGGCATCGGCCGCAGGGCGGCGGCGGCCGATATCACGATCATAGGCGTGGTGGCGGATGCCCACTACCAGAACCTGCGGGAAGAGATCCCCCGGCAGGTGTTCCTGCCGGGCGATCAGCAGGAGCGGCAAAGCTCCATGGCGGTGTATGTGCGCACCTCGCTCCCCGCGCGGCAGATGTTCCAGACCGTACGCCGCGAGGTCGCCAACATCGATGCGCGCATCCCCATTTACGACATGGTCACGATGGAGGACCAGTTGGACCGCTCGCTGGCGCTGGAGCGGATGGTGGCCTATTTGTCGAGCGCCTACGGACTGCTGGCGGCGCTGCTGGCGGTGATCGGGCTGTACGGCGTGACCGCTTACGGGGTGACGCGGCGCGCGCGGGAGATCGGCATCCGGATGGCCCTGGGGGCGGAAGCTGGGGCGGTGCTGCGGATGGTGCTCGGGGAGGTGCTGCTGCTGGCGGGCGCCGGCGTTGCGGCCGCGCTGCCGGTTGCCTGGTGGCTCGCCGAATACGCGCGCAGCCAGCTCTACGGCATCGAGCCGCGCGACCCCGCCACCATCGCGCTGGCGGCTTTCAGCCTGCTGGCGGTGGCGGCAGCCGCGGGGGCCCTGCCCGCGGTGAAGGCCAGCCGCCAGAATCCGCTCGAAGTGCTGCGCTACGAGTGATGCAGGCCGCCGGTATCCGCATCCAGCGGCGCGGGCGCCGGCGGGTGCTTCCGCAGCCGCGCCAGGTACAGCGGGTAGCGGCCCAGCAGGGCGCCGTAGAGCATGTGGGACCACAGCATGGGCCGGTCGTGCGTGTAGAGCGTTACCAGCGGGTTGAGCCAGTTCCACAGCACGCCGAACCAGAGATAGAACCAGCCGATGCCGCACAGTATGCCCACCAGCACCAGCCGCAGGCGCGGGAAGCGGTCCTCGAGGACGAAACCGAACAGCGCTCCGAAGAGGCTGTAGAGGATCAGGTACAGCGCGATGCCCGAGAGGGTCTGCCAGGAGAAACCCGCGCGGATGGCATCGTCGCCGTAAAAGGTGGAGGCCATCAGGTTGGCAACATACCAGAAGGTGCGGCGATACCAGGCCGAAGCCAGCCCCATGGCCCCCAGCATGACCAGCACCGCGAACGTTCCGGCTTGAAAACCCGCTACCGCGGCGTAGATCCGCGGATGGTCATCTGGGAAGCCCCCGCCATGCACACATTCAGCCTAGCGTGCCAAGGGTATAAAATCAAAGATCAATAATGGCGTCACGTGTAGTGGTCACTGGCATCGGGGCGGTGAGCCCCAACGGAATCGGGCGGGAGGCATTTTGGGAAGCCACCCGCAATGGCGTGAGCGGGGTCGGCCGCATCTCGCGTTTCGATCCCGCGGGCTTCGCCGTGCAAGTCGCCGGCGAGGTGAGGGACTTCGAGGAATCGAAGTACGTCAATCCGAAGGAGCGGCAGCACGTCTCGCGCGTGGCGCCGCTGGCCATCTGCGCCACCCGGGAAGCGCTCGACGACGCGGGCATCGAGTGGTCCTCCATGGACCGCCAGGAGCTGCGCGGAATCGGGGTGATTGTGGGATCCGGAGGCGGCAGCCAGGAGTTCACCGAAGAGCAGTACCGGCTCTACTACGGCGGCCAATCCAAGCAGTGCAGTGTCTACACCATCCCCACGTCGACCATCGGGACGCTGGCCAGCGAGGTATCGATGAAGTTCGGCTTCCGCGGCTTGAGCCACATCGTCTCGACCGGCTGCACCTCCTCGACCGACGCCATCGGCTATGCCTATCGCAACATCCAGGCGGGCGTGCTCGATACGGTGGTGGTGGGCGGGGTGGACGCGCCCATCGCGCCCTTGATCGTGCGGGGCTTCATGCTGATGCGCATCATGACCACCCGCTGGAACCACGAGCCCCACCGCGCTTCGCGACCTTTCTCGCGCGACCGCGACGGCTTTGTGCTGGCCGAGGGCGCCTGGTTTTTCGTTCTGGAGAAACTGGAGCGCGCCCGGGCGCGCGGCGCGCGCATCTATGGAGAAGTGGCCGGGTACGGCTCCACCTGCGAAGCCTACCACCGGGTGCGCCTGGAGGAGTGCGGCGAGGAGCCCGCGCGCGCCATGCGGCTGGCCATGTGCGAGGCGCGGGTGGATCCCGCGGCCATCGAGTACGTTCAGTATCACGGCACCTCCACCGAATTGAACGACCGCATCGAGACGCGCGCTATGAAGATCGCCTTCGGCGACCACGCCTACAAGCTGGCCGGCTCGTCGCTGAAAAGCCTGATCGGCCATCCGCAGGGAGCCTGCGGGGCGGCGGGCGTGGCGGCCACCCTGCTGGCCATGCGCGATGGCGTGGTGCATCCCACCATCAACATCGAAGAGCCGGACCCGGAGTGCGACCTGGACTATATCCCGGACCAGGCGCGCCCCATGGATATGGAGTACGCGGTGGCCAACTGCATCGCGTTCGGAAGCAAGAATTCGGCGTTAGTCTTGCGGAAGCTGGTGAACTAGGCCCATGTCCCGCACCTCGCGTTATTCCGTCCTCGCCGCGGTTGTGGCCGCGGTGGTGGTCTTCGCTTATTTCTTTCCCGTGCGCCTGTTCGTTTTGAAGACGCTGGGGCGCGGGCCGCAGTGTCCCATGGTGAATGCGCTCCAGGCCCACCGCAACGTGGAAGTGCAGACGCGCTACAAGGACGAGATCCTGGCCGCCAGCCGGCTGCTGGAAAAGGATCCCGCGGGCTTCCACCTGTGGGAGACCCCCATGGGCCGCTGGTGGATTCCCCAGGGCGACGACTGGATGCTGCCCTTCAACCTCGCCGAACAGAAACGCCGTATCTACGGCACCGGGCCGCAGGACGTGCAGAAGGGCGATATTGTGCTCGACTGCGGCGCCAACGTAGGGGTGTATGCGCGGCTGGCGCTGGATGCCGGCGCCAAGACCGTAGTGGCGATCGAGCCGGGGCCGGAGAACCTGGAGGCCCTGCGCCGCAACTTCACCGCCGAAATCGCCGAGGGGCGGGTCATCGTGGTGCCCAAGGGGGTGTGGGACAAAGAAGACGTCCTGACCCTCAAGGTGGATCCGAAGAACACCGCCGCCAACACCTTCGTCATGGAGCTGAAGGACGGGCAGCCGGGCGTGGAGGTGCCGCTCACAACCATCGACAGGCTGGTGGAGGAACTGGGGCTGGAGCGGGTGGACTACATCAAGATGGACATCGAGGGCGCCGAGCAGCGCGCCCTGCGCGGCTCCGCCGGCACCATCGCCAGATTCCATCCGCGGCTGGCGCTTTCCGCCTACCACGTGCCGGACGACCCGGTGAAGATTCCGGAGCTGGTCCGGCAGGCCTGGCCCGGCTACACCATGGAGTGCGGCCCCTGCGCGGAAGCCAACGGGCACATCCGTCCGGACGTGCTGTACTTCAGGTAACACTGCGCCCGCGCACGGGGCCCTGCCTGCCCGATAATGAAAACAGCAAGAGGGGCCGTGTGATGGTCAACTACATCTGCGTTGCCTGCGGAGTGGAGTACGGAGACCGGGAGCGGCCGCCCGAGGAGTGCTTCATCTGCGAAGACGAGCGGCAGTTCGTTCGTTGGGGCGGGCAGGAGTGGACCACCCTGGGGGATCTGCGGCACGACTACACCAACACGGTGCGGGCGGAAGGGCCGGGGCTGACAGGCATCTGGACCGAGCCCGGGTTCGCCATCGGGCAGCGCGCCCTGCTGGTGGAATCGCCCGCGGGCAATATCCTGTGGGACTGCATCAGCCTGGTGGACAGCGCCACGGTGAGCGCCGTGCAGGAGCGCGGCGGGCTGGCCGCCATTGCCATCTCGCACCCGCATTTCTACGGCGCCATGGTGGAGTGGAGCCGCGCCTTCGGGGGAATTCCCATCTACGTCCACGCCGACGATCGCCAGTGGGTGATGCGCCACGATCCCGCGATGGTCTACTGGAGCGGCGACGCGCACGCCATTGCCCGGGGCTTCACGCTGGTGCGCTGCGGCGGGCACTTCGAGGGCAGCAGCGTGCTCCACTGGGCGGGCGGAGCCGGCGGAGCGGGCGCCATCCTGTCGGGCGACACCCTCATGGTGACGCGCGACCGCCGCTGGGTGAGCTTCATGTACAGCTACCCCAATTACATTCCCCTGGCCCCTGGCACCGTCCGGCAGATCGTCTCCGCGCTCGAGCCGTACCGCTTCGAACAGATCTACGGCGGCTGGCACGGGCAGAACATCCTCTCCGACGGCCGCGCGGTGCTGCGGCGCTCGGCGGAGCGCTACCTGCAGGCCATCTCCGCCGCCACGCTGAGCGCGTAACCGCATGCTATCCTGAAGTGAGCGCACCTTTCTTTTCATACTGGTACACACTTTGAAGGTCGGTTTTGTAAGTCTGGGCTGCCCCAAAAACCTGGTGGACAGCGAAGTGATGATGGGGCAACTCGTCTCCCGGGGGCACCAGCTCACCCCGCACCCCGCCGAGGCCGAGGTGCTGGTAGTCAATACCTGCAGCTTCATCGACCCCGCCAAGAAGGAATCCATCGACGCCATCCTCGAGATGGCCGAGTACAAGAAGATCGGGCGCGCGAAGAAGCTGATCGTGGCCGGGTGCCTGGTGGAGCGCTACCGGGGGGAGATCCGCAAGGATTTGCCCGAGGTGGATGCCGTGCTGGGCACCAACGAACTCGACCGCATCGTGGGGCTGTGCGAGGGCTGGGCTGAAGATGCGGAAACGGCGCCCGAGCCTTACCTCTACCACGACCTGACCCCGCGGGTGCTGGCTACCCCGCGCCACTACGCCTATATCAAGATTGCGGAGGGCTGCGATCATCCCTGCAGCTTCTGTGTCATCCCGCAGTACCGCGGGCGCTTCCGCAGCCGGAGGCCGGAGTCGGTGGTGAACGAAGCCGCGCGGCTGTTTGCCCAAGGGGTGCGCGAGATCAACCTCATCGGGCAGGACACCACCTGCTACGGCGAGGACCTCGGCGTCAAGGACGGGCTGGCGGAGCTGCTGGCGCGGCTGGCGACCATCGAGACGCCGCGCGAAAAATGGGTGCGCTTTCTTTACGCCTACCCGAACAAGGTCACCCAGCGGCTGCTCGACACCATTGCGGAACACGCGGCGCTGGTCCCCTACATCGATGTTCCGCTGCAGCATGCCAGCGCCCCGGCGCTGAAGCGCATGAAGCGCGGCGGCTCCGGGGAGATCTTCCTGAAGCTCATCGAGCGCATTCGCCGCAGCATCCCGGGGGTGGCCATCCGGACCAGCTTCATCGTGGGATTTCCAGGCGAAACCCGGGAAGACTTCGAGGAACTGTGCGCCTTCGTACAGGCGGCGCGCTTCAACCACCTGGGCGTCTTCTCCTACTCCGATGAAGACACCAGCCGCAGCTACGCGCTGGATGGCAAGGTGGACGGCCGCACGATCTACCATCGCAAGCGGCGCCTGATGTCCCTGCAGCGGCGCATCTCGCGCGCGCACAACCGCGCGCTGGTGGGCCGCACGGTGCCGGTGCTGGTGGAGGGCCGCTCGCCGGAGACGGACCTGCTCTGGCAGGCGCGCATGGCCGCGCAGGCGCCCGAGATCGACGGCGTCACCCTCGTCAACGACTTCGAAGGCCGCCCGCCCGAGCCGGGCGAAATGCGGCCGCTCCGCATCACCGAAGCGCACGATTACGACGTAGTGGGAACGCTGCTGGCGGGCGAGGAGACCGCCCGGCCCCTTCGCCCCGAGGCGACGGCCCGACTCGTGCAACTCGTTCCATGATGAGATGCCCCATCTGCAAAAAGCCCGTGGACAGAACCGATCCGGAGTTCCCGTTTTGCAGCCCGCGGTGCCGCATCATAGACTTGGGGAACTGGGCCTCGGAGAAGTACGTGATCTCGACGCCGCTAGCGCCCGGTGAAGCCGTGCCGCCGGAAGAAGATGAAGACGAGGGATAGGCTCGCGCTGGCCATCGCCACATGGTTCGGCTGCGGGTATGCGCCCAAGGCGCCCGGCACCACGGGGTCGGCCGCGGCGATAGCCATCGCCTGGCTGCTGGCGCGCTATGCCGGATGGGAAGCGCCCTGGTTCGGCGTGCTGGCGCTGGCGTTGTGCGCCCCGGCGGTGTGGGCGGCCGGAGCCACGGCGCGCATCGCCAAAAAGGAAGATCCCAATATCGTGGTGGTGGACGAGGTAGCCGGGCAGTGGATTGCGCTGGCCGGCGCCACGGCGCTCAACTGGAAATCGTTCCTGCTGGCATTCCTGCTCTTCCGGCTGTTCGATATCCGCAAACCGCCGCCGGTACGCCAATGCGAACGGCTGCCGGGAGGCCTGGGAATCATGGCTGACGATGTGGCCGCGGGACTGTTGAGCGCACTTGTGTTATTTCTGGCGGGGTGGTTCAATCTGTATTGAAATCCTATGGCAACTCGGAAAGCTTCTGACGGACGGCCTCACATCATGCAGGTGACGCCCGCGGCGGCTATCGCCGGGGGGGAGCTGCTGGTACGGGGCACGGGGTTCGCCAGGGCATCGGATCGCCCGCGCGTGACCATTGGGGACGTCAACGCGCCGGTGGTGATCGGCGCGGATTCCTACTGCATTGTGCGGGTGCCGGAAGGCGCCTCGGCCGGAGAGCTGGTGGTGGAGACAGGCAGCCAGGCGAGCGATGCCTGGGTCTGCGAAATCGGTATTCCCGTCGCAGACAGCCTGCACCCGGTGGCCAGCCCGGCAGTAGATTCCTCCGGCAACGTCTATACCACCTTCAGCGGCTCGCGCGGCCAGAAGGTTCCGGTGGCGGTTTACAAGATCGACCTGAACTATAACGTCAAGCCGTTCATCAACGACATCATGAACGCCACCGGGTTGACCTTCGATCGCCAGGGCATGCTGTACGTCTCCAGCCGCTTCGAAGGACATGTCTACCAGGTGGCGCCCAACGGCAACATGCAGATCTACGTCGAGGGCATGGGCATCGCCACCGGCTTGGCCTTCGATGCGGAAGAGAATCTTTACGTCGGGGACCGCGGCGCGAGCGGCACCGGCACCATCTTCAAGATCGCGCGCAACAAGCAGATCTTCGTCTTCGCCACTCTGGAGCCCTCGATTGCGGCCTACCACCTGGCCTTCGGGCCGGACGGCTATCTTTACGTGACCGGACCCACCACCTCCAGCTTCGACTCCGTCTACCGCATCTCGCAGGCCGGCGAGGTGGAGACCTTTTACCGTGGGCTGGGGCGGCCGCAGGGACTGGCCTTCGACGACGAGGGGCGGCTCTACGTAGCGGCATCGCTGGCCGGCCGCAAGGGCGTGGTGCGGATTACCCCGGACCGCAAGGCCGAACTGTTCCTCTCCGGCCCGGGCATCGTGGGCCTGGCGTTCACGCCGTCGCGGTCCCTGGTAGTGGCCACCACCAACGGGATCTACCGGCTGGACGTGGGGATCAAGGGCTTCTCCATTTTCTAGAACGTGCAGGCAGAAATCATCGCCGTAGGCTCGGAGTTGCTGGGGAGCGAGCGGCTCGACACCAACTCTCTCTATCTCACCGCGCAATTGTCCGCCGTCGGGGTGGAGGTGGTCACCAAGTGCGTGGTGGGAGACGACCGCGAGCGGCTGGCGGATACGGTACGGCGTGCCGTAAGGCGCTCCGGCGTGGTGATTCTCTCCGGCGGGCTGGGACCCACCGAAGACGATGTCACCCGCGAAGCGGTGGCCGCGGCGCTCGACCGCAAGCTGGTCTTCCACCCGGAGATCGCGGCCGGCCTGGAGCGGCGCTTCGCGCGCGCCGGACGCCAGATGGCGGAGGTGAACAAGCGCCAGGCGTTCATCATCGAGGGCGCCGAGGTGCTGCCGAACGGAAACGGCACGGCGCCGGGCCAGTGGATTGAAGAGTCCGGCGCGCTGCTGATGCTGCTGCCCGGCCCTCCTCATGAACTGCGCGGCATGTTCGGCAGGCAGTGTATCCCGCGCCTGCTGCGCCTGGCGCCGAAGCGGTGCATCCATACCCTGGTGTTGCGGGTGGCGGGGATGTCGGAATCGGAGCTCGACCAGCTCATCTCCCCGGTCTACCTGAAATACAACAATCCCACCACGACGGTGCTGGCGCACGCGGGCGACATTCAGGTCCACCTGCGCGCCTGCTGCCCCACGGAGGCGGAGGCCATGGCGCTGCTGGCCGAGGTGGCGGGTCCGATCGAGATGCTGCTCGGCGACCGCATCTACTCGCGCAACGGCGACCCGCTGGAAGCGGTGGTCGGGGAGCTGTTGCGCAAGCAGCGCGCCACCCTGGCGGTGGCGGAAAGCTGCACGGGCGGGATGCTTTCCGAGCGCATCACCTCGGTGCCCGGCAGCTCGGAGTACTTCCTGGGCGGCTTCGTGACCTACGACAAGCGCATGAAGACCGAGTGGCTGGGGGTGCGGGCCGAGACGCTGGAGAGCTGCGGCGCCGTGAGCGCCGAGACCGCCGAAGCCATGGCCCTGGGCGCGCGGCGCCGCGCCGGATCGAGCTACGCGGTCTCGGTCACGGGAGTGGCGGGGCCGGGTAGAGGCGGGGAGAAGGCCCCCGTGGGCACCGTCTACATAGGGGTGGCCGATGCCGCCGGATGCGAAGTGCACCACCGCATCTTCTTCGGCGACCGCGCGCGCATTCGCGCCTTTGCCACCCAGGCCGCGCTCGATTACCTGCGCCGGCGATTGACCAGCTTCACATTGGCCGCCTGATTGCCCATCTCCCCGGTGGAGGCAAGTTATGCCGACACCAGCAGGTCCCGGAACCAGCCAGTACCGCTGTGAGATGTGCGGGCGGCACTTCAACACCCCGGGGGAACTCGAAGCGCACCAGAAGGATTGCGGGGAGGCCTACCGCTCCGGCCGCCCGGATAAGGAGAAGAAGCAGCCCAAGGCGGCGCCGCCCGATCCCGACCGCGATTGGGTGAGCACGCCGTAGACTCTACTTGGCGTCGCGCCAGTTGTCCCCTACCCCTACATCCACCAGCAGCGGCGCGGCCAGCTCTTTGCCCACGGCTTCCATCTCCCGCTTCACAATCGCCGAAACTTGCGGCACCTCGTCGGGAGGGGCTTCGAGCACGAGTTCATCGTGAACCTGTAGCAGCAGCGCGGCGGACAAACCCTCGAGCGCCCTGTCGATCTTCGTCATGGCCAGCTTGATGAGGTCCGCCGCGGTGCCCTGCAGGGGCGAGTTCACGGCCGTGCGTTCGGCGAAGCCCCGCGCGTTGGGGTTGCGGGAGTTCATATCGGGGATGGGCCGCTCGCGGCCGAACAGCGTGCGGGTCACTCCGGTTCGCCGCACCTCCGCGATGGTGGCGTCGATCCACTTACGCACGCCGGCGTAGCGCTCGAAATAGGCCTTGATATAGTGATCGGCCTCCGCCCGGGAGATGCCCAGTTGCGCCGCCAGCCCGAAGGCGCTGATGCCGTAGACGATGCCGAAGTTTACGGCTTTGGCGGCGCGGCGCGCCTCCGGCGTGACCATCAGGGGTGGAATCCCCATCACCTCCGCGGCCGTGCGGGTGTGGATGTCCTCGCCGCGGCGGAAGGCGTCGAGCAATACGGGGCAGCCGGACATGTGGGCCAGTAACCGCAGCTCGATCTGGGAGTAATCCGCCACGATCAGCTTCCAGCCCTCGCGCGGCACGAAGGCGGCGCGGATC
>JAWLGN010000326.1:0-5883 GCA_041685075.1 Bryobacteraceae bacterium | reverse complement strand
GGGGGTCGCGCGTGGAGTGGCGGGCCGCGGTGGCGCGCGACCTAGTGTCCGCCGAACTCGCCCGGCGCGGCGCGCAGGTCGACGTAGTGGAGGCCTACCGCACGGTGCCGCCCGAAGGCGCCGCCGAAGCCTCCGTCTACACCATCGACGGATTGGTGGATGCCATCACCGCCGCCGCGTAATCTCGAATCTGCCGCGCGGCCGGACTATTGGGCGCTGGCCCCCGCCGGCGCGGCGCCGGGTGCGACGAATTCCCGCAACATTTCGACGATGGCGCGCTTGTACACCTGTTCGGCGACCGGCGCCAGGCGGCTCACCGAGGGCTCGTAGCCGCCTTCGGCAAAGGCCTTCTGCTCAGGCATGTATCCGATGCTGCCGTTGGTATACCCCATAAAGTGCGCATAGGGGGCCGGGCAGGCGGCTTTCACGAACTTGCCGATGGCATGGAAGAGTTCGCCCGGAAACGTGACCCACATCAGGTCGCCTATCTGCACTACGGTGGTCGGCGCGCGGATTACGGGGTCGCGAAATTCGGTAAACAGATCGCGGTAGGCGCGCGGCAGCAGAATGTCCCGCGCAGCGATCCGGATCTCCGGAACCTCGGCCGTCCCGGGAACAAGAGTGCGGTAGACGCGGACCACTTCGCGTCCGATTTCCTCGCCCAGCGCCCGCGTGACCGCGATGTTGTCCTGGTAGCCGTCCAGGCCTCCCACTACCCGCGGATTGATGTCCCCCGCAGCGCCCTGCAGGTAGATACTGCCCACGCCGGGAATCTGCGATTCCACGTACTCCTGCATGCGGCCCATCCACTCCGCGGAAATCCGGCCGTTGCGCCCGCCCAGGCTGGTGCCGTGGCAGGGATAGTGGATCATCACCGCCAGCGGCGCATTCCTTCCATCGATGCGCACCAGTTGGACGGCATCGTCGATGGGGCCGGCGGGATTGGCGCCCAGCCGCATGTCGCCGGCGAATTCGCGGATGAGCACGGGATTGTCAGTCTTGAACTCGCCGAAAGACTGGCTGCGGGCGTTCTCGTCGAAGGTGAGGTAGCTCTCGCGGTCGGCGAGGCGCATGGCCCGCCGGTTCATGGCGACGCGCGAACGCCCCTGCCCGGCCGCCACCCGCACGGGTTCCAGCCTGCCGGCCGCCTGCCTGACTACCTCCACCACGGCGGCATCGAACTGCGCGGTCCACTCGCCGTTACGCTTGGGGTTGGGCGACGGCGCGGCGTGGTTGTGCACGTCGCCGTAGAGCACGTTCGCCGCGGGGATGCCGGTGGCCGCGGCGATCGACTCACGCAGGCGGGCGTGGTCGCGGGCCCCGATGATGTCGGCCTCGACGAATGCCACCCGCGTGCCGCCGGCCTCGAATACCAGCGCGCGGACGAACAGCTTTTCTCCCGGATAGACACCCTCGGAGGGCGTCTTCCGCAGATCGTAGCCGCCCATCCAGACCGGGCCGTCCGGAGTAATGTCCACTTTGGCGTACCCGGCCCGGAGCGCCTGTTGCGCCTGCGCTCCGCACACCGAGAGCAGCGCCGCCAGGACCCACGAATGTACCCGTTGCATCTACTGCTTCCTCCTGGGAATGAGGTAAGCAGGTATTCTATCGCGGGATCGACACGGCGGAAGACCGAATCGGCATCCGGCCGTTTCACGCAAACCATGGCCACGGCAACCAGGTGGTCGCAGTAGGCGCGGAACAGGCGCCGCACGGAGAACACGCGCCGCCGCGCGGCCGGCGTGCTCGCAGTCGAGCGCGCGGTACGCCGTGATGCGCACGCGACCGTCGCGATAATTCCCGTAGAGAACGCCGCCGGTCTCGGCGCCCCCGCGGCGGAAGGCGTAGAAAGCGTCGAGCACCTCAAGCCGGATCTCGTCGAGCACGGCGCGGTCGTATTCGACCGCGACGGCACAGCCGGGCGCCTCCCATAGGGCCATCTCTTCCCGGTTGTGCGCTTCTTGATCCAAGCTTCGATTTTGGCCGGTTACACTGGAAGTTTCCGATGCCAAACACCGCGACTTTGCTCGTCAGTTGCCCGGACCGGAAGGGGCTGGTGGCGGCGATCGCCCAGTTCCTGTACTCCCACGGGGCCAATATTCTGCACGCCGACCAGCACCAGGACGCCGAGTTCGGCCGCTTTTTCATGCGCGTGGAGTGGGACCTCGACGGCTTCCAACTGGAGGGAGCGGGATTCCGCGAGGCCTTCGCGCCGGTGGCGGAGCGCTTCGCGATGCGGTGGCGCCTGGAGTACTCCGAAGGGCGGCCTGCCATGGCCATCTTCGTTTCGCGCTACCAGCATTGCCTCGTGGACCTGCTGCACCGTTACCGCACGGGCGAGTTGCGGTGCACGATTCCGCTGGTCGTGAGCAACCACCCGGACGCGCGCGAGGTGAGCGAGTTCTACGGGATTCCCTACCACCACATTCCCGTTACGCGCGAAACGAAGGAGCAGGCCGAGCGCTGCCAGTTGGAGTTGCTGCGGCAGCACGGCGTCGAACTGGTGGTGCTGGCGCGCTACATGCAGGTGCTCTCGCCCGCCTTCGTGGCCTGCTACCCGCAGCGCATCATCAACGTGCACCACTCGTTCCTGCCGGCCTTCAGCGGCGCGCGGCCGCACCACGCGGCCTACCACCGTGGGGTCAAGCTGGTGGGAGCGACGAGCCACTACGTCACCGACGTGCTCGACGACGGGCCCATCATCGAACAGGACGTGGCGCGGGTTACACACCGCGACAGTCTGGAGGATCTGATCCGCAAGGGGCGCGATCTCGAGCGCCTGGTGCTCGCGCGCGCCGTGCGGTGGCACCTGGAGCACCGCATCCTCTGCTACGCGAACAAGACGGTGGTCTTCGACTGAGCCGTTACGCCTTCGTGCGGCGCAGGGCGCGCCGCCGGACGATCCACGCCAGCCCGCCCGCCAGTAGCAGCCATGACGCCGGCTCGGGCGTGTCGTACCGGAACAGCACCTGGCTGTCTTCGTAGGACAGCCGCGACCAGGCGTTGGGCAGGTTCACGACGTCGAACGTCCCCTCGCGCGAGGCGAACTGCATGATGGTGAAAATAGTGCCCGCCGCCGGCTGGAAGCCGGTCGCCAGCAGGATGTTCAACGTCCCGCCCAGGGTGGCCGCCCCGTCGATGATCAACTGGTCGGCTGCCGCCGGCGACAGCAGCTCGATATTCAGAATACCGCCCACGGTCTGGACGAAATCGTCGGCGATGTACATGGGGCCCGGAGAGCAGCCGGGATTGATCTCGCCGCCGGTGTTCAGGATCGAGCCGTCCACGCTGCCTGTGCCGCTCAGCGTGCCGCCCTCAAGCGTCACATCACTCGATAGCGTGCCGTTGATGATCGTGGAACCGGCCGTCTGCAGGTAGTCAGAAGCCGCGAGCGTCACCCCCAGGCCGATCTCCATCTCGCCGCTGTTGGTGAAGCTTCCGAGCGTTGGCAGTTGCGCGCCATTGCGCCCGGCGAAGCTGCCGGTGTTGGAGCTGAAGTTGCGCAGGCCGTGGTTGCCGTTCTCATCGTAGATGCCGGCGCCGGAGCCGTCGAGGATGATACCCGCGTTGTTGGTGACGATATCGGCGCCCGTGAATTGGAAGGCCGCTGCGACATGGTAAGTTCCCTCGCTGAGGGCGCCACCGTAGAAGTTTACGAACTGGACCTGGGGGCCGAACGCCATGCCCGCGCCGGTTACCGCCAGCGTGCCCTCGTTCTTGAAGGCAAACGTATTCCCGCTGCCGCCGAACGTGCCGGAGCCCTGGATGGTGTGGCCGGAGGCGTTCAACAGGCCCGTGTTGGGATCCGCGGCGACGACGTTCGCGCCGGCGATGCCCAGCGACCCGCTGCCAGTGAGCGTCGCGCCGACCGCGCCCGTTAGTCTCAGGGTGCTCGGTCCCGTCTCCGCCCCACTGTTCAAGGCGATCGTTCCGTTGTTGGTGATCGTGCTGTCCCCGGTGATCTCCGCAACGCCGCCGCCCGCGACCGTGATGGTTCCGTTATTGGTGACGTTGCCGATCAGTTTGGCGGTACCAGGGCTCTGGACATTCACGGTGGTGCCCGAGATGGTAGCGCCTCCCAGATACAGAGTGCCGCTCGAGTTGATGCTTCCCCCACTGTACGTCGTGTTGTACAGGTGCGCAGTACCGCCGGAAGCGATATCCAGGGCCGCGCCCGTAACCGGCGAGTTGAAGGACATCGTGCCGCCGTTGAGGACGTCCAGCGTTCCGCCCGCAAGCGGACTGTTCGTGAAGGTAACCTGCGCGCCGTTGGCGCGGATGAGCCCGCCGGTGTTGTTCACGTTCGAGTGATAGAAGGTGAGACCGGCTCCGGCTGCCTCCATCGTGCCGGTATTGACCACGCTTGCCAAGTAAGTGATGACAATGCCATCGGTGCCATCGGCCTTGACCGTGCCGGCATTCTGGAACACCAAGCCGCTCGCACCCGTGCCGATCACGCCAGCGCCCCTGATGGTGTGGCCCGCGGTGTTCACCAGCGTCATACCGGGATCCAAGGCGGCGATAGAGGTCCCGGTAGCGCTGCCCATTACCAGCTCGCCCGTGCCCGCAAGCGTCACCGTTCCGCCTCCGGAAAGCCCAAGCACGCCGATGCTTTGGGAGGCGTTCAGCGTGATCAGGCCGTTGTTCGTGTAGCTGCTCCCTCCGGTGAAGTCGATTTCCGAATCGACGATGGAGATCACGCCGGTATCGGTGTTGGTGACGTCGCCGCCCAGCTTGCCCGTTCCGCCGATGGTGCCGTAATTGGTGATGGCGCCGCCTGAAGTGGCGCCGCTTCCGAGAACCAGGCTGCCGCGGACGTCGATGCTCCCGCCGCTGTAGGTCGCGTTATCCAGGTAGGCGATGCCGCCGGAAGCGATACTCAGGGCCGCGTCCGTGACCGCCGATCCGAAGCTCATGGTGCCGCCGTTGAGGACGTCGAGCGTGCCGCCCACCAGCGTCCCGTTCGCGAAGTGAACTTGCCTGCCCCTTGCCCGGATGACGCCGGCGTTGCCCACGTCAGCGTTATAGAAGAGGAGATCGCCTCCGGTTGCCTCTATGGTGCCGGTATTGATGACATCTCCCACGATTCTGATTGCGCCGCTGCTCGTCGCCACGACCGTTCCGGCGTTCTGGAACACGAAGCCCGACGCTTCCGAGCCGATCGCGCCGGCGCCGCTGATGGTGTGGCCGGCGGCGTTCACGAGCGTCGTGTTCGGATTGATGCCGATGATTGCGGTCCTGTCGGTGTTGCCCATGACCAGCTCGCCCGTGCCCTCGAGCGTCACCGTGCCTCCCCCGGTAAGCCCCAGCAGGCCGGTGCTTTGCGAGGCGTTCAGCGTGATGAGACCGTTGTTCGTGTAGGTGCTCCCGCTGGTGAACTCGAGGTTCGCGTCCAAAACGGAGATCACCCCCGCGTTCGTGTTGGTGACGTTGCCGGCAAGCTTACCGCTTCCGCTGATCGTGCCGGAGTTGGTCACGGTGCCGTCCGCAATGGTGCCGGCCTGGAGAACCAGCATTCCGCCGTTGTTGATGCTCCCGCCGGTGTACGTTCCGCCCACGTTGGCGGTGCCGCCGGAAGCGATGTCCAGGGTCGCGCTGGTAACCGCCGAGCCAAGGCCCATGGTGCCGCCGTTGACGACGTCCAACGTGCCGCCCGCGAGCGACCCGCCGATCCCCACCTCCGCGCCGCTGCCCGCGCGGATGACGCCGCCGGCGTTGTTCACGTTACCGTTGAAAAAACCGAGCCCGGCGCCGACTGCTTCTATGGTGCCGGTATTGATCACATCAGCCCCGATGAGGATGCCTTCACCGCTGGTCGCCGCGACCGTGCCGGCGTTCTCGAACACAAAGCCAGACGCTCTCCCGACGATCATGCCGGCGCCC
>JAWLGN010000018.1:0-34613 GCA_041685075.1 Bryobacteraceae bacterium | reverse complement strand
AAGCAAGAAGGCGGCGGCCTGACGGCCGCATCACTTTATGACATAAACCGGACAGATCACGTGCTAATAAAACCGGACAACTTGAAAAGCTAACGACATTCGGCCGGTTCCCTCTCGGGTCCGCCAAGCCGCGGCCGAGCGGGTAGTTCGATCCGCGCAACACCCTCTACAGGGGCAAGCCCTAAGCGTTCACGCCCCATTCCTTCAGGCGGTATTGCAGGGTGCGCAAACTGATGCCGAGCTGCCGCGCGGCGCGCGTGCGGTTGCCCCCGTTCATGCGCAGCGCGTCTTCGATGGCCTGCCGCTCGATGTCTTTCCACAGCAGCGGCTGGGCGTGCGCCGGGCGCTCCCCGATGGGCAGGTCGCGCGGCTCCACGCGCCGGTCGCACAGGATCGCTACCCGCTCCATCACGTTCTGTAGTTCCCGCACGTTCCCCGGCCAGTCATAGAGCAACAGGGCATTCTCCGCACCCTGGGTGAGGACCAGGTCCGGTTTCTTCAATTCGCGTGCCGCCCGGCTCAGAAAATGCCGCGCCAGCGGGGGGATATCCGAGCGCCGCTCGCGCAGCGGAGGCACCACCACCGGAAACGTGTTCAGCCGGTAGAACAGGTCTTCGCGGAAACGCCCTTCCGCCACCAGCCGCTTCAAATCGTGGTGGGTGGCCGCAATCACCCGCACGTCCACGCAGATCTGCCGCGTGCCGCCCACCCGCTCGAAGGTCTTCTCCTGGAGCACGCGCAATAACTTGCTTTGTAGATTCGTGTCCAGTTCTCCGATTTCATCCAGGAACAGAGTGCCCCCCTGCGCCCGTTCGAAGCGTCCCACGTGTTGCGCCACCGCGCCGGTGAACGCTCCGCGTTCGTGGCCGAACAGCTCGCTTTCGACGAGCGTGGGGGCCAGCGCCGCGCAGTTTACCGCCACGAAGGCCGCATCGGCCCGCGGGCTGTTGGCATGGATGCAGCGCGCCATCACTTCCTTACCGGTACCGGTTTCCCCCATCAGCAGCACGGTGGCCGGGGTAGGGGCCACGCGGCGCACCAACTCCAGCACATCCAGCGTCTTCGGGTCGCGCGCGACCAGGTTGTCGCAGTTGATGCGCGCCCTTTCTTCCTCGCGCAGCAGGTTGCGCTCCTGCACGATGCGCGATTGGTCCAGGGTCCGCCGCACCAGCAGCCGCAGTTCCTCCGGGCTGCTCAGCGGTTTGCCGATGTAATCGGCCGCTCCGAGCTTCATGGCCTCCACCGCGTTGCATACCGAGGCGTACGCCGTGATCATGATCACCGGAGTTTCCGGCGAGTGATCGCCAAACCGGCGCAGCACTTCCAGCCCGTCGCCGTCCGGCAGCCGCAGGTCCGTGAGGGCCAGGTGATATTGGCGACGGTCGCAGGCTGCGCAGGCCTCCTGCACGGTCGCCGCGGTCTCGACGGCGTACCCCTCGCCGGTCAGGATCGTTTCCAGCAGTTTGCGAAACCCTGGGTCGTCATCGACTATGAGGATGGTTTCCATTTGAGTGCTCCAATGCTGCGTGAGGGAAGGATAGTTCCGCTCTGGCTCCCCGCGGGGTTGCCGCGGTGAGCGCCAGGCGGCCGCCCATCGACTCGGCGAGCCTCCTGGTTATGGCCAGGCCCAGCCCGCTGCCGAAGGGCTTGGTGGTGTGAAACGGCTCGAACAGCCGCGCGGGCGCCGAGGACGGCAAACCCACGCCGTTGTCCTCCACCGCGATGGCCACGCCACGGGCGCCGTGCGGCTGCACCCGCACCCGCACCGCCGCCCCCGGCGTCCCCGCGGTGGCTTCCACGGCGTTGCGCAACAGGTTCAACAGCGCCTGCTTCAGCAGCGCCGGATCCGTGCGGAAGCGCCACGCGCCGCGCTCGATCTCCAACTCCACCGGCTGCTCCCCGATGGCCTGCCGCGCGTGCGCTTCCAGTTCTCCTGCCAGCGGCGCCCACTCGGTGGCCCGCAGTTGGGGCGAAGGCGGCCGTCCGTAGAGCAGCAGATCGTTCACCAGCCGCTCCAGCCGCCGGATCTCCTCGAGCGCGGGCGCGAGCAGCGCCGCTGTGTCCTCGGCGGCCTTTTCGCCGGCCAGTTGCACAAAGCCCTTGATGGTGCCCAGCGGGTTCCGGATCTCGTGCGCCAGCACCGCCGAGAGCGTCCCCAACTGCGCCAGGTGCGCCAGCGCCGCCCGCCGCCGCGCGCTCCACACCGCGTAACCGGAAAGCGCCAGCAGAGCCAGCCCGGCCAGCGCCGCTATCGCCAGGTTGTGCCGCGCGTGGACCAGCAGAAAATCCGCCGCCGAGGCCGAGAGGTCGATCCGCGCCACCTCCACCCGCTCCCCCGCATGGAACGGCGCCCAGGCCCTGTAGATGCGCTCGCCTCCCCGCTCGATCTGCTCGGTGCGGAACAGCTCGTGGCCGCTCAGGATAGCCGCTGCCGGCGCCGGCGCTCCCCCGCCGCTCTCGAATACCCGGATCTCCACCAGCCCCGGCTCGTCGATCAGCTCCACTTGCTCCGGCCCCGCCTGCATCCGCGCCACGATATCGGCCACCCGGCTCCGCAGGTACACGTCCTGCATCTGCCGCAGCCCGTCCAGCGTGAGCAGCGCGCTCAGCACCAGGATGCCCGCCAGCGCCAGCACCGGCAGCAGCCATGCGTATCGCGATACCGCTTCGAGCTTGACCGACGTGGACTTCACGCTTCGCTTCCCGACGTCCGCGGGCCGGGTTTACGCCACTTGAAAAGGATCCGCAGCACCAGCGCCCCGCCCGCCAGGGCCGCCGCCCACGGAATCCCCCGTATCCACGGCGATGGATCTGGCTCCGGGGGTATCACTACCCGCGCCCCGTAGCGTTCCCTGTACACCGCCAGAATCTCCTCGTCCGACTTGCCCTCCGCCACCCAGCGCGCCACTTCCAGCTTCATCTTCGTCGAGACGTCGCTGTGGTGCCGGGAAATCGGCTCTTTGTAGCAACAGGGCGCCAGCAGCGAGCGCTCCAGTTGCTCCATTCGCGCCTTGGCGTCCCCCGCCGGAGCCGCCGCCGCCAGCGCAGCCGTCAATATCCAGGCAATCATCGCCCGCCCCGCCCCCGCCGCCTTCCGCTCCACAACGGCCAGCCCTTCTCGTCGCGCAGGCGAATCGTCTTACCCGCGGTTTCCACCGTGATGGCCACCATCTCGCCGCCCAAATCGAACCCCTTCACCTTCACCTCGCTGCCCGCTTTGGGCCGGAAATCCTGTTCCATCAGGTAGCGCATGGATCCCAGCCGGACCTTCAGGGTTTCGTCTCCCCGCCGCACCTCGATGAACGGCATACCCCGCCCGCGCGCGACTCCTACCCCGGCGATGCGGCCCTCGACCTCCACCACCGGCCGGTCCGCCACACCTGCTTTCTCAGGCGCCTGCGCCGTCAGGCTCCAGCCGCCGAGCGCGGCCAAAGCCATTGCGGCCCGCATCCACATAAGCACCTCCAGTGTGCGCTGGTTGCATGGGGATTTCCAGATCCAAATCGTTGATACTATGACCTGTTTGTATCACGGATCACGCATGCCTTGCGCCGCTCCGCGCAATCGCTGCACGGCGGAGGCACGATCTTCGTGCTTCAATAAAGTTTTATGGCCAGGCGGCGCTTCTTTGTAGAGAATATCCGCGGCGGCTATGCAGCGCTCGAGGGCGACGAGGCACGCCACCTCCGGCGCGTGCTGCGAGCCGAAATCGGGCAGCTCTACGAACTCTCCGACAACGACCGGCCCTACCTCGCTGAAATCGCCGAATTCGGGCGCGACCGCGTGGTTTTCCGTATCACCGAACCGCTGGCGCCCCGCCCCGAATCCCTCGAAGCCGTACTCTATGCCGCCCTGGTGAAGTTCGACCGCTTCGAGTGGATGCTCGAGAAGGCCACTGAACTGGGGGTTGCGGCCATCGTTCCGTTCGAAGCCGCGCGCAGCGAAAAGGGACTGGCGCGCGCCGCCTGCAAACGCCTGGAGCGCTGGCGGCGGATCGTGCGGGAGGCCAGCCAGCAATCGCGGCGCGACCGCATGCCCCAGGTGCAGCCGCCCTCCACCCTGGCCTCCTGCCTGGCCGAGCCGGCTGCCTGCCGCTACTTCCTGGACGAGGACGCCGCCGCGCCGCCGTTGGCCGGCCTGCTGCCTCCCGCCGGCTGCCGGCGCCCCGGCGACCGCGTCCAACTCCTGGTCGGACCCGAAGGCGGGTGGACCGATCCCGAACGCTCGGCCGCGCGCGATGCCGGCTGGTGCGCCGCCTCCCTGGCTCCCAACATCCTCCGTGCCGAAACCGCTGCCCTGGCGGGACTCTCCGTATTGGTGAGCACCTGGTGGTCCGCCGCAACCGGGTAAAATGGAGGTTACCCTGCCACTGCCTGCCGCGGCCCAGGCGGCCGCCGGCGGTTTGAGGGGCTGACGCTTTGCTGTATCCACTCGACATCGCCGTCCTCAGTGTGATCGCTTTCGCCCAGTGGCGCATCGGCAGGCTCTGGCTCGCCCAGGCTCCCGCCCTTGGCGTCCACCGTACCGGCGCGCGCGCCGTGCTGTGGGTCTACGCGTCCGTGCTGGCGATGGCCCTGCTGCTGGGATTCCCGCGGCTGGCCGTGCCCATGGGAGCGGACCACCGCTTCGCCGCCATCGCCGCGGCCGCGCACATGTGGGCCATCACCTCCACCGCCGCCTGGTTCATCTACGAGCTGGTCTCCCGGGTCGGCGCCTGGCTGGCGCCCCGTCCTCCCGATCCCCTGCGGCGACGCCTGCTGGGCGTCACCGGCGGCGCGCTCATCGCCTCGCCCCTGGTGGCCCTGGGCTACGGCGCGCTGGTGGGCCGCACCGGCTTCGAACTGCGCGAACTCGATCTGCCCGTCCCCAACCTGCACCCCGATCTCGAGGGCCTCCGGGTGCTTCACTTGAGCGACATCCACCTCAGCGCCTTCCTCAGCGAGGACGAGCTGGCCCGCGTCATCGACGCCGCCAACACGACGCGCCCGCACCTGGCCGCCATCACCGGCGACCTCATCTCCACCCGCGGCGATCCCCTGGACGCCTGCCTTCGCCAGCTTGCCCGCCTGCGCGCCGAAGCCGGCCTCTTCGCCGTCATGGGCAACCACGAGGAATACGCCCGCGCCAGGGAATACGCCGCTACCGAGGGCGCCCGCCTGGGCATCCGTTTCCTGCGCTTCGCCACCGAGGCGCTGCGCTTCGGCGGCGCCACCCTCAACCTGGCCGGCGTGGACTACGAACCCATCTACCGCCGCCCGCGCTATCTCGCCGGCGCCGAGCGCCTGGTTTTGCCCGGCGCCCTCAACGTCCTGCTCTCCCATAACCCCGACGTCTTCCCCGCCGCCGCCCGGAAGGGTTATGATCTGACTTTGTCCGGCCACACGCACGGCGGTCAGGTGACGGTTGAGATCCTCAACCAGACGCTCAATCCGGCGCGCTTCATGACTCCGTACGTCTATGGCCTCTACCAGAGCGAGGGTCGCTCCATCTACGTCACCCGGGGCATCGGTACGGTCGGGATTCCGGCCCGCATCGGCGCGGCGCCCGAAATCGCCCTGCTCCGGCTCAAAAGGGCTTGATTGCGCTATCTCGTCATCAGTGACATCCACGCCAACTGGGAAGCCCTGGAAGCCGTTCTGGCCGCCGCCGAAGGCCAACACGAGCGCATCATCTGCTGCGGCGACCTGGTGGGCTACGGCGCCGACCCCAACGCCGTGGTGGATTGGGTGCGCGCCCGCGTCCACCTCGTCGTGCGCGGCAACCACGACCGCGCCGCCGTCGGTCTCGAGGACCTCGACTGGT
This sequence comes from Bryobacteraceae bacterium, assembly GCA_041685075.1. Lineage (GTDB taxonomy): Bacteria > Acidobacteriota > Terriglobia > Bryobacterales > Bryobacteraceae > JAMCRM01. The sequence goes on along the minus strand of JAWLGN010000018.1, from coordinate 28,811 downwards.
TCAACCCCTCGGCCCGCACCGCCGCCCTGTGGACCCTCCGGGAACTCACCCCCGAAAACATCGCCTATGTCCGCGCGCTGCCCAAAGGCCCCCTGGCCGGCAACGGCTTCCACGTGGTGCACGGCTCGCTTGTCGACGAGGACGAGTACGTGCTCGATAAGATGAGCGCCCTCCAGGCCCTCCACTACGCCACCTCGTCCCTCACCTTCTTCGGCCACACCCACGTACAGGGCGGCTTCGCCTGGCGCCGGGGACGCGTCGAACCCCTGCCCCATCCCGCCGCCGAACACGACCGCCGACTGGTGGAGTTCGACCCCGAGGCCGTCTACCTGCTGAACCCCGGCTCCGTGGGGCAGCCCCGCGACGGCGACTCCCGCGCCGCCTTCGCCCTCTACGACTCCGAAGGCGGCTATCTCTGGCTCCACCGCCTGTCCTACGATATCGAGAAAGCACAGACGAAGATCCGGCGCGCCGGCCTGCCCCCGGTGCTTGCCGACCGCCTGTCCCTGGGACGATGACAGACCCCGTTCAACGGATCGATGCCCCGCTGCTGGCGCGCCTCGTCCGGGAGGCTCGCCGCTCGCCGCGCCGCCGCGTGAACTACAACTTTCACCGCACGCCCGCCGAGTCCCCCAACCGCTTCCTCAACGTCATGCTCGAGGGCACCTACGTGACGCCGCACCGCCACCTCACCGTGCCCAAACCGGAGATGTTCCTGGTGATCGAAGGGAGCGTCCGCCTGTTCACCTTCGACGATGCGGGCGCCGTCACCGCCGCCCACACCCTCGGCGCCGGCGCGCCCGCGGGCGCCCTGGGCATCGACATCGCCCCGGGCGTCTGGCACACCCTGGCGGTTCTCACTCCGCACGCCGTCCTGCTGGAAGTAAAACCCGGGGATTACGATGCCGCCACCGATAAGCAGTTCGCCCCCTGGGCCCCTCGCGAAGGCTCGCCGGACGCGCCGCGCTATCTCGAGTGGCTGCTGGGCCTGCCTAGCACACTACCGGCTCCGCCTGCCGGCGAAGGACCCGCTTGACGTAGCCCGCGCCGGGCGGCGCAGGCTCCTCCAGTTCATTGGAACGAATGCCGTCCAGCATCCCGGTGACATGCAACGCATCGGCGGGGAAACCGTAAACCGCCAGAGTGCGCCGTGCCTCCGGAAGCCGGCTCTCGTAGGCGGGAAACTCCACCAGGGTCGTGGGATGCACCTCTTCGCTTCCGTCGGGATATACGTACCGGATGGACGCCTCGTGATAGATCTGCGGGTTAATGGGGAAACTCAGTTGCGCCAGTGTTTCGAGCAGCGCCTCGAGCAGGCGCGGCTCCACGTGCACCGCCACCGAAACCAGGGTCCCTTCGCTGCCCGCCAGCGCACGGTGGCTGTCGGACAATCCGGGCCAGACGCTCATCGCTCCTCCAGCATCCGGCAAGGCGGCCCCCAAAAAGAAAAACCCTGGGGCCAAAGGCTCCAGGGTCCAAAATTTCGAACAGACCGACTCGCCTTTAGCACTTTTTTTAGCGTGGTTGCAATTAGCCGGGCCGGCAATAGCCCTAAATCAATCCACGTTCAACTCCACAGTACCACCGGTGGACTTCGAAATCAACCCTTTTTCACCTTCCGGCCGTTCTGCCGTTCGCCGAATTACAGAACCGTTCCCCGCCTGCGCCATAGCAGGTATACCGGAAGTCCCAACAGTACGATGCCCAGCCCCGGCCACGTATAACTGGGCTTGTAGAGCAGTAACAACACCGCGATAGTACCAGCGGCCACGATATAGATGGCCGGCAGCAACGGGTAGCCGAAAGCCCTGTAAGGCCGCTCCATTTCAGGCCGCTTCCGCCGCAGCACGAACAGTCCCGTGATGGTCAGAATATAGAACAGCAATACCGCGAAAATGACGTAGTCCAGCAGATCGCTGTAACTGCCGCTCAAGGTGAGCAACACCGCCCACGCGCACTGCATCATGAGCGCGAAACTCGGGGTATGGTGCGCCGGGTCGAGCCGTCCCGCTTGCCGGAAGAACAGCCCGTCGTGAGCCATCGCGTAGTAGACCCGCGCGCCCGTCAGAATGATGCCGTTGGCGCAGCCGAAGGTCGAAATCATGATCGCCGCGGCCATCAGTTGAACCGCCGCCGGTCCCAGCATGGTGGCCATCGCCGCCGTGGCCACGCGGTCTTCCGGCGCTCCCTGAATGCTCTCCAGCGGCAGCATGTTCAGGTACACCAGGTTGGAGGCCATGTAGAGCAGGGAAACGAGCCCCACCCCCAGCGCCAGCGAGAGCGGCAGGTTGCGCCGCGGGTTGCGCACTTCCCCCGCGGTGAAAGTGACGTCGTGCCAGGCGTCGGAGGCGAACAGCGCCCCTACCATCGCCACCCCCACGATCCGTACCGTGGTGAGCGACCAATCCGCCTCCCCCCAGAAGCTGTCGAAATTGCGCGTTACCGCCTCCGGGTTGCGTCCCAGCGCGAAGCCGAACCCCACCAGCGCCACCAGCGCCCCAATCTTGGCGAATGTGAAGACGTTCTGCACGCGCGCGCCCGTGCGGATTCCGCGGGTGTTCGCCCAGCTCAACACCACGAGCACCGCGATGGCCACCAGTTGCTCGCTGTTGACTCCCAGCCGCCCGCTGCCCAAAAGCTGGTTCTGCCCCGATACCCACGGCAGGAAGACGCCGGTGAACTTGGCGAAGGCCACCGCCACCGCCGCGATGGTGCCGGTCTGGATCACCAGGAACAGCGTCCAGCCGTAGAGAAAGCCGACGGTCGGCCCGAAGGCCTCCCGCAGGTAGACGTACTGCCCTCCGGCGCGCGGCATGGCCGCGGCCAGCTCTCCGTAGCTCAACGCCGCAATCAGGGTGAGGATGGCGGTGGTGGCCCAGGTGGCGAGCAGCAGGCCCGGCGAATTCACCTGCCGCGCGATATCCGCCGGGACGATGAAGATGCCGGAGCCGATCATGGACCCCATCACCAGCATGGTGCTGTCCATCAAGCCCAGGCCTTTGATGAAGCCGGCGCTTACGTCCTTGCCGCCTGCAGCCATTCCTCCATCCTTCGGCGCACCGCCTCGGCGGTGCAGGGTTCAGGCATCAGGTCCCCGATCACCGCCACCGCATCGGCGCCCGCGGCAAGCACTTCGCGGGCGTTGCGGCGCGTAATCCCCCCGATCGCCACCAGCGGTTGGGCCGTCAGCGCGCGGCAGGCGGCGAGCGTCTCCAGCCCTACCACGGGGTCCGGGTTCTGCTTCGAAGCCGTGGCGTAAATGGGACCCAGCGCCAGGTAGTCCACCGGCTCGGCCGCGGCGGCGCGCAACTGCGCGGCGTTATGCGTCGAGAAGCCCAGCACCGCCCGGCCGCCCAGCACGCGGCGCGCATCGCAGGGCTCGAGGTCCTCCTGCCCCACGTGCAGTCCCGCGCCAAGGAGCGCCGCCACGTCGGCGCGGTCGTCGATGATCAAAAGCGCGCCCGCCTGCCGGCAGATCGAGGCCGCTTCCCGCGCTTCCGCGAAGACGGTCCGGCTCCAGTGGCCTTTGTGGCGAAGCTGCACGATGCGCGCCCCGCCCTCGAGCAGCGCCTCCAGCGCCGCCCGCAGCCCCAGGGCGGGCCATGGGCCCGCGGTGCTGTCCAGTATCGGGTAGACGGGGGGCAGTTGCATCCGGAGGTTTATTCGAAGCCGCAGGCCTCGGGATGGCGACAGCCGGCGCACGGGCCGGCCGCTGGCTGCGCCGTGGGAGCGCTATGGGCGTGCGCCGCAAATACCGAAAGCTCCTGCTCCAGGCGCGCCTGCCCGCACGATGGGCAGACCAGCCCGTCCCGCTCGGCGCTTCCCCTCACCAGCTTCTCAAAGCGCGTACCACAGTCCTGGCAACGATATTCGAAGATCGGCATCGCTACTCCACTATCAGGGAACCAATACGGTCGATGGCCCCGCGGATCTCGCCCGCGGTGCCGTTGTAATTGTTCACCATTATCGCAAAAGCGTAGCGCCCGCCGCGGCGCCGCTCGGCGTATCCTGAGAGCGCGCTCACGTGCGAGAGCGTCCCCGTTTTCGCCCGGATGCGCCCCGCCGCCCGGCTGCGCCCAAAGCGCCAGGCCAGCGTGCCGTCCTCGGCGGCCACCGGCAGCAGGCTCACCCACGCCTGCCGCGACGGCTGCGCCCACATGTGGGTCAGGAGCCTCACCACCGCCGCCGGGGTCACCAGGTTGAGCCGCGCCAGCCCCGAGCCGTCTTCCAGGTTATAGGCGCTCTCCTCGATCCCCACCTCGGCCAGAAAGGCTTTCATCTCCTCGATGCCCGCCTGGCGGCTGCCTATGCCCCTCCGCGCGCGCGCCACCGCGCGCAGGATCAACTCCGCGTGCAGGTTCTGGCTCACCTTGTTGACCACCCGCAGGTGCTCCACCAGCGGCGCCGATAGCCTGCGCGCCAGTTCCACCCCCTGCTCCGGACCGGGCGCGGGGCCCTCGGCCGGATCCTCCACCTGGCTGGGGTAGAGGTGCCGCGTCCGGATCTCCCCGGTTACCGTCACCCCGCGACTCTCCAGGGCCTCGCGCAGCGCCAGCGCGGCATAGCGGGCCGGCTCCCCTATGCCCAGCACCGCCGTGTACCCCTTGTCGCGCGCCGGAACGGCGCCCCAGACCCGCACCTGGCGCCCGCCCGGGTCCCGCTCCAGGCGGATCCGCCGCTCGCCCTGGGCCACCGTATGTACCCGGTTATCGATCTGGTAGAACTCGAGAGCCGGGGAGAGGCTCAGCCGCGCCAGTTCGCCCGCGCGCTCGCCCGGCCGGATGGTCAGCCGCATGGCGTTGTCGTTCACCGCCAGGGCGCTCACCGCGGCTCCGTACTCCCAGGTGGGATCGTCCACCGCCCAGCCCTCCGGGTAGGGTTCCCGCAGGTAGGCCGTATCGTCGCCGGTAATGCCGCCCATCACCCGCCGCACCCCCCGCGCCGCCAACTGGTCCGCCAGTTCCTCGATGCCGCTGAGCGGGTTTCCCGCCGGCGCGCCGGCCTGGTAGGGGAGCGCGCGGCCCGAAAGGCTCGGATCTCCGCCCCCTACCAGCCGCAGCCCCGTCACGGTCCCGTCGGCATCCGGCGGAGCGTCGGCCAGCACCAGGGTTTCGAAGCGGTGATCCGCTCCCAGCCGCTCCAGCGCCAGCGCCGTGGTGAAGAGCTTGGTATTCGACGCCGGCACGAACAGCCGGTCGCCGTTCAGGTCGAAGACCTGCCTGCCGCTTTCGAGATCCACTATCCGGATACCCCAGAACGCCGCGCGCGCCACCGGCGAACCCTGGGTTATCGCCCGGATGCGCGCCGGCAGGTCGGCCGCCGTGGCACAGGCCGCCATAGCCACCAGAATCGCCGCCTGCCGCAACCCTGCCGCTCTCATCTTCCGCTCACCTTGGCCTCCAGCCAGATCAATCCCAACAGCACCAACACCATCGTCATCCCGGCCAGCGGCAGCGCCATGATCACTCCCAGCCCGGCGGCTGCCGCGAAGTACCCCAGGGTGGCCGGCGCCAGCATCCCGCCCATCAGCGCGAAGGTGAAGATGCCGCTGAAAAACGCCGGGTTGTAGTAGGGGAAGCGCAGCCCGATCTTTTCCGTCAGCAGCGGATAGATGATGGCGAAGGCGCCGCCCACGAAGACCACCCCGGTGCCTGCTCCGAAGGCATTATCCGTCAGGTAGAGCAGGGCCAGCCCGAAGATGGCCGCCGGCACGCTCCCCAGCAGCAGTTTCCCCCCGTGCACGCGTCCCAGAATCGAGATGGCCACCACCCGTCCCAGCAGCAGCGCCACCCAGTAGAGGGCCAGCAGCCCCAGCGCCAGCGTGGGGCTGATTCCCAGCCGCCGGATCAGGAACAGCGGCAGCCATCCGGCCAGCGACCACTCGTTGCCGAACTGGAAAAACAGGAGCAGCGCGAACATCACCGCGCGAGGGCTGCGGAAATCCCTGAATGCTTCCCGCAGAGTGGGCTGTCTGCCCGGAACCGCGGCGGCGATAGGCGCCCGGACATAAAGCCCCGCAAAAAGCGCCGGCACCACCGCCATGAAGATCAGGATGCTGGCCGCCGTGTAGGCGCGCAGGGTGCCGGTAACCAGCAGGGTCGCCGCCAGGCAGCCCAGCCCGTACAGCGATCCGGCCTCCGCTACCGTCGCCGCGGGCCGCAGCGCATATCCCGCCGCGATGGCGTCGAGCAGCGCGGTGTTCAACAACCCCGCCGCCAGCCCTACCGCCGCTACCCCTGCCATGCGCCACCACGCCGATGCCGGCGGCGTCACCAGCGCCAGGTACAGCAGCGACAGACACGCCAGAAGGCAGGCGAAGACCAGAGCGAAGGGAATGCCCCGCGGCAGCACGTGCCGCGCCACCCGGTTCGACAGGATCACCGCCGCCCCCAGGCAGAGAAAGTAGTTCCCCACCGTGATAAACTCCGGCGGGTCGCGGTGATATCCCCACACCGGGAGAATGGTCCCCAGCAGCGCCATCAGGAAGCCCGAGAGAAAAAAACCCCCCAGGGTCTTCCCCAACGTGGCTTCAGTCCTGCCCGGCGCCGCCTCCATGCTCACCTGTAAATTGTAGCGTTCTGCGCATCTTGCGGGCTCCGCTCCCGAAAACCGTAGGCGACATGCGGGGAAACCTACGGAATTCGGAAGCCTGCTTCTCATTGCCTCAATATAATCAATAGCTTAGACATGGCACGCGGCTTGCATTCCTGGAGGGCGGGGGTTTTAAGGTTTTTCAAGCTTTGGTGCGTTGCCTCGTCTGGGCCAATCCGCGCCCCGCTCCGGTTCCCATCTGGCCGGAGCGGGGTTTTTTTCTGTCTCCGTTCTCGACCTCCCCTGATCCGCTGCCTCCGGCTCCTCTTTTTGCGACCTGTTAAACTGGTGCTCTCCTACCCATGGCCGGATTCTATGGCTCCTGGATCGATCGTTGGGAACGCCGTCTGGCTGCACGCGATCTCAACCGGCGCGAGCGGCCCTTCGAGTGGGGACTGGACTGGCTTGCCGGCATCGGCCTGCCGAACCTCCCCGCCGGACTCGACGGCTCCGGCCCGGCAGCGCAGTTCGAGCGCTTCGTCAGCGCCGCCCTGGCCTGCTCCGACGCCTTCTTCGCCCACTCGAAGCCTCCCCGCTACGTCCTCGAGGGCGCGCACCTGACCTTTCCCAGCCCGGCGGCCAGCCCCTATCCCGAAAACAATATCGTGCACGCGGATTTCTTCCCCTCCAGCCGCCAGGATGGCCGCGCCGTCCTGGTGCTGCCCCAGTGGAATGCCGGGGCGGACGGCCATGTGGGCCTCTGCCGCCTGCTCAACCGCTTCGGCCTCACTGCCCTGCGGATGAGCCTGGCTTACCACGACCGCCGCATGCCCGCCCACCTGGAACGCGCCGACTACCACGTCTCCAGCAATCTCGGCCGCACCGTCCATGCCCTCCGCCAGTCCGTCCTGGACGCCCGCTGCTGCCTCGACTGGCTGGAATCCCGGGGCTACTCCCGGCTGGCTATCCTCGGAACCAGCCTGGGTTCCTGCGTCGCCTTCATTACCGCAGCGCACGACTTGCGCATACGTGCCGGCGTCTTCAACCACGTCTCCATGAACTTCGGCGATGTCGTCTGGACCGGCCTCGCCACCGGCCACGTTCGCCGCACCCTGGAGCAGGGCGTCACCCAGGACCAGTTGCGCCGCTACTGGTCCGTCATCAGCCCCGCCAGCTACATCCACCGCATGCAAGGGCGCGAGGTTCGCAACCTGCTCATCTGGGCGAGGCACGATTCCAGTTTCCTCCCCGTCTACTCCCTCCAGGTGATCGAGAGCTTTCGCCGCTGTGGCATTCCCCACCAGGTCTTCACCCTGCCCTGCGGCCACTACACCACGGGGCAGTTCCCCTTCAACATCATCGACGGCCTGGCCATGTGCCGCTTCCTGGCTGGCAACCTTTAGCACCGCCGCCGCTCGACCGCCTGCGCCCCATCCCGTAGCCTCGGAACCGGTAGGCTACAGATGCCATACAGTTCCATTCAGGCCACAATATGCTGCGCTATTGCCGAAACCAGTGCGGAATTTTCATTGACTTTACGAAGGGCTCATGCAAGCATGGGAGTATCACTGGGAAAGGAGGTGGTCCAGGAGAATGATTCATAGTAGACTGCGCGAGGTGGCCGACCACTGAGTCGACTGCTCTAACGGTAGCGGCCCCGCCCAGTGCCGGGGCCAACGTTCCTGCGGACCGGCTCCCTCACGCATCTCAAGCCGTAAGCCTCAGGTTTTTATATAGGCTACCTTGAACCCCCGTGGGTCCACGAACCCACGGGGGTTTTGCATTTTGGTATACTGGAACTGCTCGAAAGGATTCCCTCTAGATAACATGAAGTCCGGCATTCACCCTGCCTACAACGAAGTCAACGTGACCTGCGCGTGCGGCAACACGTTCAAGACGCGGTCCACCCATAAGGGAGACATCCGGGTGGAGATCTGCTCCTCCTGCCATCCGTTCTTTACCGGACGCCAGAAGTTGGTGGACACCGCCGGCCGCATCGAGCGCTTCGAGCGCAAGTATCAGTCCACGCGCGGGAACCGCAACAACCAGGCCTGATACGGCTTCGCGCCATGCACTTCGGGCTACGGCGCCCGCAGCCACAGCCGGCAGCTCACGGCGCGAGCCGCGGGTGTGCACCGTTGCCGTAGTGGTTACCGTGGATGAGGCGGCGCTTTTCTGTGCCGGTTCTGCTTGCGGCGGGCCTCTCTTTCGGCCCGTATCTTTTCGTATTCCGCCTTCTGGGTCTCGTTGAGCATGGCCCGGATCTGCTCGTACTGCGCGGTTTCGATGGCCTTCAGTTCGGGCCTGAAGCGCCCGTAGATCTCGTGGTAGCGTTGCCGCGTCCCGTCCATGATTTTCTCCAGGTTCTCCACCTGCTCGGCTGAGAGCTGCAGCCTGGAGGTCATCATCTCCACGTAGCTCCGGCGGTACTCCTCGGCACTACGCGGCTGGCGGGAACTGGCCACGACATTCACGCTGTAGAGCCGGTATCCGAAGGCGCCTACCAACGCCCCGCTGAGAAAAACCAGCAGCAGATAGACTGCCACCGTGAATCGTCTGCTCACAATGTCCCTGTCAGATCGGAGGTTTCGAAATACACCGGCTCGATCAGGTCCGGGTCTTCTGGAGCATAGCTGGCAGCCAGCGCCTCCACATACGTTTGGGATGGAACGGTGCCGTTGGACGGCGGCATATAAAGGTACGCGGCCATCAACAGGGTCAGGGCCACGGCGGCGGTGGCAAAACCGCCGGCCATCCGTATCATGAACGAGGAGAAGGTCTGCCGCGACTCGATTCGCTGCCACAGTTGGGGCATGAAGTTGGCGCCCGGCTCCGGATCCGGGCAGGCCGCCCGGTAAGCCCGGAACAACTCATCGAGTTCATGGCTGCCACGGTCTGGCGTCTGCATCATCTGCTATCCGGCTTTCGCCGGAATCCTCCCGTCGGCGTCCTTGGCCTGGAACGCCTTCAGCACGCGCTGCCGCGCCCGAAACAGCCGCACCTTAAGAGCATTCTCTTTAACCCGGTAAACCTTTTCAAGCTCTTTGAGCGACAATCCTTCCACCTCCTTCAACGTGAGAAGGATGCGGTCGGCCTCCGAGACCGTTCCCAGCAGCTCGTCCACTGTTTCTCGAATGCGGTTTTTTTCCTGCCGTTCCTGCTGCTCCCGCCCCCCGGCCGCGGCATCGGCCATTACCACCTGCTGCTCGGAGAGGTCCGACATGCGCGACTCCATCCGCCGCCGCTGCTTCCGCAGATAATCGTACGCGGCATTCACGGTCAGCCGATAAAGCCATGGCTCGAATACCTCTGCCGAGCGGAGCTGGTCGAGGGAGAAATACAGCCGCAGGAAAACTTCCTGCCCGACGTCCTCGACGTCCTCCGGGCGGGCGATCAGACGGGCGATCGTTCCTAGTATGCGCTTGCGGTATGCCAGCACGATTTCGTTGAACGCGGCGTCCTCGCCGGCCTGCGCGCGCCTGATCACTTCGAAATCAACCAGCATGCCGCACCGTCTGGCCCGGCAAACGACACCTCCACACTTCCATCGAAGTGGCGTCCCGGATACAACTCAGGTTACAAGGCTTGCACCCGGCTTGGCAAAGCCGCCTCCCCCGACGCCTTGCGCACCCCCGCCGAATCTTCCACATTCCCCCGCTGACACCGGTTTCGCTCTCTGCCTCCCAGTACCACCGGCTTCCGGGGACCGGCCGCGTTGTGGCATCACTCTTCCTGCTCCCTTCGTCCGCTCCCTGGGCGCAGGTCTGGTAGAATTTGCTGACAGGAAGGACCCCACATGAATACCAGAAGAACCTTCGTTTTCGGCGCCGGTAGCGTTCTGGCGTCGCACGCCGTCGCGTCCGGCGCCCCGGCAAACAACAAAGTGCGGCTGGCCGTTATCGGTGTGCGCGGCCGCGGCTGGGCCCACGTCCAGGGCCTCATGCGGCAGTCCGATGCCGAAGTCGTCGCTCTCTGCGACGTCGATAGCGACGTCCTCGAACGCCGCGCTACGGAGTTTCAGCAGAAGTACGGCAAAGCCGTCAAGACCCAGAGCGATATGCGCAAGATCTTCGAAGACAAGGAGATCGATGCCGTCACCATCGCCACCCCCAACCACTGGCACGCGCTGGCCACTATCTGGGCCTGCCAGGCCGGCAAGGACGTGTACGTCGAGAAGCCCGGCTCCCACAACGTTTTCGAAGGCCGCAAGATGGTCGAGGCCGCCCACAAGTACAAGCGCATGGTGCAGCACGGCGTGCAACTGCGCAGCTCCGAGGCCATTCGCGAGGCCGTCGAACTGCTCCGCAAAGGGGTGATCGGGAAGGTCTATCTTTCGCGCGGGCTGGTCTATCGCTGGCGTCCTTCCATCGGCAATACGATCCCCGAAGCGGTGCCCCCCGGCTTCAACTGGGACCTCTGGCAGGGACCCGCGCAGGAGCGCCAGTTCAGCCGCCGCTACGTCCACTACAACTGGCACTGGCACTGGGAGTACGGCAACGGCGACGTCGGCAACCAGGGCACTCACGAAACCGACATGTGCCTCTGGGGCCTCGGCGCCGGCCTCCCCGAGCGCATCACCTCCATGGGCGACAAGTTCCTCTTCGACGACGATAAGGAAACCCCCGAACTCCAGACCTCCCTCTACCACTACCCCAAAGAGAAGAAGATGATCCAGTTCGAAGTGCGCCACTGGTGCACCAACGAGGAGCACGGCGTCGGGGTGGGGAACATCTTCTACGGCTCGGAAGGCTACATGCTCATCCGGGGCTACGACACCTACGAGGTCTACCTCGGCCGGAAGCGCGAGCCGGGCCCGCGCCGCAAGGCCGGAGGCGATCACTTCGCCAACTTCCTCAAGGCCGTGCGCAGCCGCAATCCGGCGGACCTGAACGCTCCTGTCGAAACCGCGCACCTGGCCAGCGCGCTCGCCCACCTCGGCAACATCGCTTTCCGCGTGGGCCGCGTCCTCACCTTCGATCCCAAGACCGAGAAGTTCATCGGCGACCGGGAAGCCGATCGGCTCCTGACCCGCAAGTACCGTCCGCCCTACGTGGTTCCGGACAAGGTCTGATGCCGGAGCCTACCGACATCCGGGTCCTGATGGTCGCTTCCGAGGGGGCGCCGTTTTCCAAAACCGGGGGGCTGGCCGACGTGATCGGCTCGCTTCCCCCGGCGCTGGCCGGGGCGGGCTGCCAGACCGCCGTAGTGCTGCCGCGCTACGGCTCCACCGCCCTCGAGGGCGCCCGCCGGGTCTTCGACCCTCTCTGGATCTGGTTGAATCCCTTCAACGGCTTCCCCGTCTCCATCTGGCTGGTGGAAGATCGCGGCCTCTCCTGGTACTTCGTCGATCACCCGCCCCTCTACGATCGCCCTGGCCTCTACGGCATCGACGGCGAGGATTTCCCGGACAATCACATCCGCTTCGCCGTGCTCTCGCGCGCCGCGCTGGGCGTCTTCCGCCACCTGTTTCCTGCCGACGTGATTCACTGCCACGACTGGCAAACCGGCCTGCTGCCCGTCTATCTGCGCACGCGCTTCGCCCTCGACCCCACCTACATGGGCGCCCGCACCCTGTTCACCGTGCACAACCTCGGCTACCCCGGCCTGTTTCCCCGCCAGGCGCTGCCCGAAATGGGACTTGACGATTCCGTCTTCCATCCCGATGGCGTGGAGTTCTTCGGCAAGGTCAGCCTCATCAAAGGCGGGCTGGCCTACGCCGACGCGCTCAGCACCGTGAGCCCCACCTATGCCCGGGAAATTCAGACCCCGGAATTCGGCTTTGGCCTCGATGGTTTGCTGCGCGCCCGCGCCTCCGTCCTTCACGGCATTTTGAACGGCGCGGACTACTCCGAGTGGAACCCCGAAACCGATCCCCACATCCCGGCCAACTACTCCGCCGCCGACCTCTCCGGCAAGGAGCGCTGCAAGCGGGAACTGCTGGCCGAGTTCGGTCTCCCGGCCGAAGCCGCCTCCGCCCCCTTGATCGGCATCGTCTCCCGGTTTACCGCCCAGAAGGGAACCGGCCTGATCGCCCAGGCCGCCGGCCGCATTGTCGCCATGGGTTTCTACATGGTGGCGCTCGGCGCCGGCCAGCCGGAGTACGAAGAGCTGTTCCGCTCTCTGGCCGCGGAGTACCCCGGCCGCATCGCCGTTCGGGTGGCGTACGATAACCCCCTGGCTCACCGCATCGAGGCCGGCGCCGACCTGTTCCTCATGCCCAGCCGTTGGGAACCGTGCGGGCTGAACCAGATCTATAGCCTCCGCTACGGCACCGTCCCGGTGGTGCGCGCCACCGGCGGCCTCGATGATACCATCAAGGAAGGCACGGGCTTCAAGTTCCGGGAGTACACCGCCGATGCCATGCTGGCCGCCCTCCATGCCGCTCGGGAGGCCTTCGCCGACCGCGAGCGCTGGGTAGCCATGGCCTGCAGGGGCATGTTGGAAGACTTCTCGTGGCGCGCCTCCGCCGCCGCTTACGCGGCACTCTACAGGCGGATCGCAGCCCGCTCTTGAACCCTCGGGCCGGGGCTGGCATCTATATAGTTAAAGCAGGAGAATAACATGGCGGGTCTAAATACTGTGGATTTCACCGACGCCTCATTCGATCAGGACGTTCTACGCTCCGAAATCCCCGTGCTGGTGGACTTTTGGGCCGAATGGTGCGGCCCCTGCCGGCAGATGGCACCGACCATCGAAGCCGTGGCGGCCGAGTACGCCGGCAAACTGAAAGTTGGGAAGCTGGATGTCGATTCCAACGGCAATACGGCCATGCGCTACAACATCCGGGGCATCCCCACGCTGCTCCTGTTCAAGGGAGGACGCGTGGTGGACCAGCGTGTTGGCGCCGTGGGCAAGTCCGAAGTCCAGCGCATGCTCGATAACCACGTCGAGAAGTAACATGGGGGCGGCGGATCCTCCGCCGCTGTTTGTCTGAACCGCACACACTTCGCAGCCGGAGACCCGATTGCACGGACGCCGCCCGTCGCTACTCGTCCCCATCGCCGCATGGCTGGCTCTGACGGCGAGCCTTTCCGCCCAGACCACCGCGACGCTGAAAGGCCGCGTGCTCGACCCGACCGGCGCCGCGGTCTCCGGCGCCGCCGTCACTCTGCGCCATCCCGTGAGCGGTTACGAGCACCGTACCGCCACGGACGCCGGGGGCGGCTTCACCGTCTCCAACATCCCCTTCCAGGAATATACGCTGGCCATTGAGAAGCCCGGCTTCACGCCCCTGGTGCGTTCGGTGGCGTTGCGTTCCAACCTCCCCGTCGAACTCTCCCTCACGCTTGCCGTGGCGGAGGTGAGCGCCGAAGTCTCGGTCACCGCCTTTGAAACCGCCGCCCTCGTGGACGCCGAGGCCACAGGCACCCGCACCCAACTCGACATGGCGCAGATCGAGCGCATCCCCGTGCCCGCCGGAGCGCGCGCGCTCGAATCCGTACTGCTCAGCTTTCCCGGTTTCGCCGCCGATGCCAACGGCGCCATCCATCCCCGCGGCGCCCACAACCAGATGACCTATGTCATCGACGGCATGCCCATCAGCGACCAGCTCACCGGCGCCTTCGGCAACGGCATCGACGCCGCCATCGTCCAGACCATCGAACTCTATACCGGCAACATTCCCGCCGAGTACGGCTCGAAGATCAGCGGCGTCGCCAACATCACTACGCGCTCGGGACTCAACTCCGGCCGCGGCTTCTTCGGCAGTCTCGAGACCGCCGGCGCGCAGTTCGATCACCTGGGTTCGGTTGTGCAGGCGGGCGGGCAGGCGGGACGCTTCGGCTGGTTTACTTCGCTTTCGGCGCAGAAGAGCAACCGCTTCCTGGACCAGGTAGGGCTCGATAACCTGCACAACGGCGGCAACGCCGAGCGCGGCTTCGCGCGCCTCGATTACCAGTTCGGCACGGCCGATTTTCTGCGCGTCAACGTGATGTCCGGCCGCTCGTCGTTCCAGTTGGCCAACCTGCGCTCCCAGCACGCCGCCGGGCAGCAGCAGCGCCAGCGGCTGGCCGACGCCGCCGTTTCGGTGGGCTACATCCATGTCATCGGATCGGCGGCTACCTTCGAATCGGTTTCCTCCTACCGCACGTCGCTGGCGCAGCTCTACCCCAGCGCCGGCGATACGCCGGTCACGGCGGCGCAGGCGCGGCACCTCTCCAACCTCACGGTGGCCAACCGCATGAACGTCGTCCGCGGCCGCCACGAGTTCCGCTACGGCTTCGACTACCAGCACTTCCCCGTAAGCGAAAACTTCACCTTCGGCATCACGCACCCGCATTTCAATGTGCCCGGAAGCCCGGGCTTCATCCACACGCTGCTCGAGTTCGACCTCAGCCGCGGCGGCCGCCTGTTCGACTTCAGCGACCGCGCCTCGGGCAACCTCTACTCCGCCTTCGCGCAGGATAAGATCACCGCCGGTCCCCTGGTGCTCAACCTGGGGCTGCGCTTCGACCGCTATGCTTTTCTGGTGCGCGGCAACGGCTGGCAGCCGCGCCTTGGCCTGGCCTACCGGCTGTTCGGCGGAAAGACCGTGCTGCGGGCCTCCTACAACCGCCTCTATCAGACACCGGTGAACGAGAACCTGCTGCTGTCGAACTCCGAGCGCTCGGCCGTGCTGGTGCCGCCCGACGTGCGCGCGACCCTGGGCGGCGCCCTGCTCCCCATCCCTCCCGAGCGCGACGATTTCTACGAGCTGGGGGTGCAGCAGTCGGTGGCGGACAAAGTGAGCCTAAATGGCATGTTTTTCGCCAAAAACATACGCAATTTGCACGATAATGACAACTTTTTCAATACCGGCATCATCTTCCCCACGGCGCTCGAAAGCGCGCGCGTGCGCGGTGTGGAGGGCCGGGTGGTGGTGCCGGAGAGCCGCGGCGTGGGTGGCTCCCTCAGCCTGACGCACTACAGCGTGCTGGTCCATCCCCCCTTCACCGGCGGCCTGTTTCTGGGCTCTACCGCCATCGACTCGCTCAGCTCCGGGCCGTTCGTGATCGATCACGATCAGAAGCTGGGGCTGCACGGCGTGGTTTCCTGGCGCCCGCGCCGCAGCCTCTGGACCAGCGCCTCGGTGCGCTACGACAGCGGCCTGGTGACCAACCCCTCCGACCCCGACCAGGTGCGTGCCGATCCGGACTACGCCGACCTGCTGCCCTACGTCAGCCTGCTTTCCGATCCGCCGCGCGTGCGGCCCCGCACCCTAGTGGACGTGATGCTGGGCTACGAGCGCTTCATCGGCGACCGGCGCCGGTGGGAGGCCGTGGTGCAGATTTCGAATCTGACCAACCGCACCGCGCTGTACAACTTTCAGTCCATCTTCGTGGGCACGCGGCTGGTGCAGCCCCGCACCCTGGGGGTGCGGCTGCGGTGGTATTGGTAAAGGGAGATGAAAACGCTCATCCTGGCAGCGGCGATGGCGGCGGCGCTGGCCGCCCAGGAACGGCCCTCGCCCGCTTCCGGAGCCGCCATGTACCGCGCGTACTGCGCCTCCTGCCACGGGGTGCAGGGAAAGGGGGACGGGCCCGCTGCTCCGGCGCTGAAGCAGCGGCCGGCGGACCTGACCACGCTGGCCAAACAGAGCGGCGGCAAGTTTCCCGCGGTGCGGGTCTTCCAGTCGGTGGAGGGCGATGCGGCGATCGCCGCGCACGGCTCGCGCGAGATGCCGGTATGGGGCACCGCCCTGCGCCGCGCGGGCGCCGACAACGAAGCCGCCCTCAAGCTGCGGGTGCGGAACCTGGTGCGCTATATCGAATCCATCCAGGTGAAGTGAACCACCTGCTACGATGGTGGTCCATGGGTGCACATCAACCGGGGCAATTGAACAGAGTTCCCATTCAGGGAGTGAAGAATCTCATCGCCGTGGGTTCGGGCAAGGGGGGCGTGGGGAAGACCACCGTGGCGGTGAACCTGGCGGTGGCGCTGGCCCGCGCGGGACAGCGCACGGGGCTGCTGGACGCCGACGTCTACGGTCCCAACGTGCCGCTCATGATGGGGATCCGGCGCAGCCCCACGGCGCAAGGCGAAATGATCATCCCGCTCGATCAGTACGGGGTGAAGCTCATGTCGTTGGGGTTTCTGAACCCCGGTGACCGGCCGGTCATCTGGCGCGGTCCCATGCTGCACAGCGTCATCCAGCAGTTCATGCGCAACGTGGCCTGGGGCGAGCTGGATTACCTGATCGTGGATCTGCCCCCGGGGACGGGCGACGTGCAGCTCAGCCTCACCCAGACCACCGTGATCAACGGCGCCATCGTGGTGACCACGCCCTCGGACGTTTCCCTCGAGGACGCGCGCAAGGCGGTCCTCATGTTCGACCAGGTGAAGGTGCCGGTGCTGGGCATCGTGGAGAACATGAGCTACCTGACCTGCCCGCACTGCAGCGAGCGGATCGATGTCTTCAGCAGCGGGGGCGGGCGGCGCACGGCCGAGGAGATGGGCGTGCACTTCCTGGGCGGCCTGCCGCTGGACCCGGCGGTGCGGGTGGGCGGCGATACCGGCCAGCCGGTGGCGCTTCGGGAGGAGGACGGCGGCGGCTTCCGTACCCTGGCCGCGGCTGCGGTCGCGCGCCTGAAAGAGATCGGTGGAGGCGCCGCCGCCCCGAAGATCGATATTACGGAGTAGCCGTCTTGGGCTTGGGCTCCGGGAGGTCGCGCGCGGCGCACTGGTCCTGGAAGCCGGCCCGCGCGTGGCTGCCGTCGCAGAACGGCTTGCTGGCGGAGTGCCCGCATCGGCACAGCGAAATCACTTTGCGGCCCGCCAGGCCGAACTGCTTCCCTGCGGCATCGTAGATTTCGAAATCCCCCTCGATGCGAATGGGGCCGTTGTTGAGCGGCGTGATTCGGGTCGACATGATATTCAGATGTTCCGGGGCGGCCCGGAGATGCCCGGAACCGCTGTATCCGGTTTACCATAGATCCGAATTGAGGTGTTGCTCAAGGAGACGGATTATGACGGAGATTGGAAGGCGAACGTTTCTATCGGGGCTGGCGGCGGCGCCGATGGTTCTGGGGCGGCAGCGCGGGGCCAATGACCGCATCGGCATCGCGGTCGTCGGGGTAGGGACGCGCGGCCATTACCTGCTGCAGGAGTTCCAGAAAGTTCCCAACACGGAGATCCGGATCATCTGCGATCTCTACGAAGGCAATATCACCCGGGCCAAGCGGCTGACCCAGAATCCCAACGTGCGGATCGTCAACGACTGGGAAAAGGCCGTGGAGGACAAGGACGTGGACGCTGTGGTCATCGCCACGCCGGATTTCTGGCACGCTCCCCAGACCATCCGGGCGGCACAGGCCAAGAAGGACATCTACGTCGAGAAGGGCTGGTGCCGCACGCTGGAGGAAGCCAAAGCCATGCGCAAGGCGGTGAAGGACAACGGCGTGGTGATGCAGCTCGGCCACAACTACAACTCCATGCCGGCGCTGTTCAAGGCGCGGGAAATCTATCAATCCGGCGCCCTGGGCAAGCTGCCGCTGGTCCGCACCTTCATCGACCGCACCAGCGCCGACCCGGAATGGAAGTTCTACACCAACTACAACATCAAGGAGCCTCCCAAGGACGCCAACGCGGGATCCATCGACTGGAACCGCTTCATTGCCAACGCCACGCCGCGGGAGTTCGACGTGGACCGGTTCTTCATGTGGCGCTGCTGGTGGGATTACGGCACCGGCATTGCGGGCGACCTGATGAGCCACCTGTGGGACTCGGTGAACGGCGTGCTGGGGATGGGGATTCCGGAGACCGCCGTGACCCAGGGCGGAACGTACTTCTGGAAGGACGGGCGCGACGTGCCGGACATGTGGCACGTGCTGTTCGATTATCCCTCAAAGGAGCTGTGCATCACCTTCGGCTGCAGCTTTCACAACCGGCACCAGGGCGAGGTGGCGCAGTACCTGGGCCGCGAGAAGACCATGGAGTTCGGCGGCGGCGGATTACGCACCTACATTGCCGAGTGGAAGCAGGAGTACTACGACCTGCTGGGCGCGGCGCGGCGCGAGGCGGTGAAAGCGGGACGCCCGCCGCAGGAGGCCCGGGTAGCGCCGGATTACGTCTTCAAGCGGGGCGAGTTGGAGGTATCCAGCCACTGGCAGAACTTCATCGACTGCATGCGCACGCGCGAGACGCCGCGCTGCGGCGTGGACCGCGCCTTCGAAGAAGCCGCCGCCATCGTCATGTCGGTGGAAGCTTACAAGCAGCGCCGTCAGGTGAGGTGGGATCCCGTGCGGGAAGAAGTGGTGTAGCGGGACGCCGGCACGGAAGTGTCTTGAAACTCGCAGGAACGCTCCCGGGTAACGCTGCAGATCGCCCAGGCTGGTGCGGCCCCCCATGCTAGCCTGAAGTTATGCGGTTTGCCGAGTCTGTTTTTGCCGCGCGGTTTGGGATCACCCGGAACGATTTGGAAGCGTACCTGGGTGAGGCTCTATCCCGGGGGGGCGATTACGCGGACCTGTATTTCGAGTACCTGGCCACCAGCTCCATCAGCGTGGACGAATCGATCATCAAGAGCGCCACGCAGGGAGTTTCGATGGGGGTTGGGGTCCGGGTGATCGCGGGGGAGCGCACCGGTTACGCCTATAGCGACGACCTCAGCCCGGAGAAGATCCGGCGGGCGGCCCGGGTGGCGGCGCATATCGCCGCGGGGCCGTCCCAGGTGGATAAAGTCGGGCTCCAGGAGCGGGCCGGGCGGAATCTCTACCCCGTGCTGATGGCCCCCACCGAGGCGGAGTTCGCCGAGCGCACGGAACTGGTGCGGCGGGCCGACGTCACGGCGCGCGCCTACGACCCGCGCGTCTTCCAGGTGCAGGTGGGCTATGCGGATAACCTGCGGGAAATCCTGGTGGCCACCAGCGACGGGGTGCTGGCTGTTGACCGGCAGCCGCTGGCGCGGCTGAGCGTCGCGGTGCTGGCCCGTCAGGATGGCGGGGAGCCGCAGCGCGGGCAGGCCGGCGGCGGGGGCCGCGTGGAACTCTCCTTCTTCCACCAGGAGAAAACGCCCGAACACTTCGCCAAAGAGGCCGCCCGGCAGGCCATCGCCATGCTGGAGGCCGTGGACGCTCCGGCCGGCGAGATGACCGTGGTGCTCGGCCCGGGCTGGCCCGGCATCCTGCTGCACGAGGCGGTGGGGCATGGCCTCGAAGCGGACTTCAACCGCAAGCAGGTTTCGGCCTTCAGCGGGCGCATCGGCGAGCAGGTGGCCAGCCCGTTGTGTACGGTGGTGGACGACGGCACCATCGCGCGGCGGCGCGGCTCGGTGAACGTGGACGACGAAGGCCACCCCACCGGCCGCAACGTGCTGATCGAGAACGGCGTGCTGCGCGGCTACTTGCAGGACAAGCTCTCCAGCCGCATTCTGGGCGCCTCGGAAACCGGCAGCGGGCGGCGCGAAAGCTACGCCCACATCCCCATGCCGCGCATGACCAACACCTTCATGCTGGCCGGGGAGAGCGACCCGGAGGAGATCATCCGCTCGGTGCCCAAGGGTCTCTACGCGGTGAACTTCGGCGGCGGGCAGGTGGATATCACCAGCGGCAACTTCGTCTTTTCCGCGTCGGAGGCCTACCTGATCGAGGGCGGCCGGGTGACCAGCCCGGTGCGCAACGCCACCCTGATCGGCAACGGCCCGGAGGCGTTGAAATACGTCAGCGCGGTGGGCAACGACCTGGCGCTCGACGAAGGCGTGGGCATCTGCGGCAAAGAGGGGCAGAGCGTGCCGGTGGGGGTTGGGATCCCCACGATCCGGATCGACCGAATGACCGTGGGAGGAACCGCTTGAGCGAGCTTCTGGAACTGGCGTCCGATATCGTGCGGCAGGCGCTCGAGGCCGGCGCCACCGATGCCGAGTGCACCATTGCCGAGGGCGACGAGTTTTCGGCCAACGTGCGGATGCGGGAACTGGAGACATTGAAGGAGGCCTCTTCGCGCGGCGCCGGGCTGCGCATCCTGCGGGGGCGGCGGACGGGCTCGGCCTACACGTCGGACCTGCTGCCGGACGGCATCCGGCACCTGGTGCGGTCGGCGATCGAACTGGCCGAAGTCACCACCGAGGATCCCCACGCGGGGCTGCCGGAACCGGAGGAGCTGGGTTCGCTCGAGGGCGACCTGCGGCTGTGGTGCTCCGACGTGGGAGAACTCGATACCCCGCATCGCATCGAGCTGGCGCGCCGCACCGAGGAGGCGGCGCTGGCGGCCGATCCGCGCATCGTGAATTCCGAAGGCGCCTCCTACGACTCTCACATGGGCCGGAACGCCTTTGCCAACTCGCGCGGCTTCGCGGGCGAATACCGCACCAGCTACTGCTCGTTGAGCACGGTGCCGGTGGCGCGCGAGGGCAGTTCGATGGAGCGCGACTACTGGTTTTCGCTGGCGCGCGGAGCGTCGGGGCTGGAGCCGCCCGAGCAGATCGGGCTGACGGCGGCGCGGCGGGCGCTGCGGCGGCTGGGCGCGGTGAAGGTGGAAACCCAGCGGGTGCCCGTGATCTTCGAGCCGCGCGTGGCGCGCAGCCTGGTGGAGAACATCTTCGAGGCGGTGCACGGGATTGCGGTCTACCGGCACGAATCCTTCCTGGCGGGCCGGCTGGGGGAGCAGGTGGCCTCCGAGAAGCTCACGGTGGTGGACGATGCCACCCTGCCGGCGCTTTTCGGCACCACCCCGTTCGACGACGAAGGGGTGCCCTCGCGGCGCACCGTGGTGATCGAGAAGGGTGTGCTGAAGAGCTACCTGCTGAACACCTACGCGGCCCGCAAGCTGGGCCTCAAGACCACCGGCAACGCCTCCCGGGGGCTGGCCGGCAACGCCGGGATCGGGCACGGCAACCTGTTCATCGAAAAGGGCGAACTGCCGCCGGAGCGCATCATCGCGGGGGTGCGGAACGGGTTTTATGTCACCGAACTGATCGGTTTCGGTGTTAACATCGTGACCGGAGACTACTCGCGCGGGGCGGCGGGCCTGTGGATCCGGGATGGCGAGCCGGCTTTTCCGGTTGCCGAGGTCACCATCGCGGGCAACCTGCGGGAGATGCTGATGGGGATGGAAACCATCGGCAGCGACCTGGAGTTCCGTGGTTCGATAGCCGCGCCGACCCTGCTCGTGCCGGAGATGACCGTCGGTGGCAGATAAGAGAGCTGAGAACAAGATATCCGTTCCGCCGATTGTGGTGGTGATCGCGCTGGCGGCCGTGGCGGGTGGGCTGTTCTTCTGGTTTCTGGAGCGCGAGTCGCGCAAGCCGGCGCCCCCTCCGCCGCCGCTTACCGGCGATGCGAAGGCCTATGTGAGCAACCTGCGCCTCTACGACGTGGAGATGCAGGCCCACGAGAGCTACCTGAAGCAGGCGGTGGTGGAGATTACCGGCAAGATCGGAAACGACGGCGACCGCGTGCTGCGGCTGGTGGAGATCAACTGCATCTTCTACGATCATTACGGCCAGGTGGTGCTCAGGGAGCGGGTGCCGATTGTTTCGCAGAGGATGGGCAGCCTGGCGCCGGGGGAGATCAAGAGCTTCCGGCTGCCGTTCGATAGCATTCCCGAGAGCTGGAACCAGGGAATGCCGCAACTGGTAATCGCGCGTATCGATTTCGCATAAATGCCGCGCCTGGTGGATCTGAGCCACGCCCTGGACGAGGGCACCCTGACTTACCCCGGGCTTCCCGCGCCCTCGATTACGCAGTATCTGACCCGGGAGGAGTCGCGGCGGATCTACGCCGATGGCACGGAGTTCCAGATTGCGCGCATCGAGATGGTGGCGAATAGCGGCACCTACCTGGATGCGCCGTTCCACCGCTATGCCGAGGGGCGCGACATGGCGGAGCTGCCGCTGGAAAGCGTGGCGGACCTGGAGGCGGTGGTGGTGGAAGCCTCCGGGCGGGCCACCGGGTCGGCGGCTTTCGAAGATATCGAGGTGGACGGCAAGGCGGTGCTGATCCGCACCGGCTGGGACCGCCACTGGGGCACCCGCGCCTACTTCGACGGCCATCCCTTCCTGACGGCCGATGGGGCGCAAGCATTGGCCGGGCGCGGGGCGGCGCTGGTGGGGATCGATTCCCTGAATATCGACGACACCGAAGATTTGACCCGCCCGGTGCACAGCATTCTCCTGGGTGCGGGCATCCCCATCTGCGAGCACCTCTGCCGGTTGGGCGAGCTGCCGGCTGCAGGCTTCCGGTTTTTTGCCGTGCCGGTGAAGGTGCGGCGCATGGGGTCCTTCCCGGTACGGGCGTTCGCCCTCGTTTAGCGCAGATTTTTTTGGTAGCCTGGGGTCCGGTTCCAGCATCCAATTTGGGGATTACGGGGCGCGATTGTCCCAAACGCGAGGAGTCTGTTGCTATGGATGCGCTGGCTATTCATCGCCTGCATTTCGCCTTTACAGTGACGTTTCATTACATCTTTCCGCAACTGACCATGGGGTTGGCGCTGCTGATCGTAGTGCTCAAGACCATGGCGCTCAGAACCGGCGACGAACACTACAACCGCTCGGCCCGCTTCTGGGCCAAGATCTTCGCCATCAACTTCGCCATGGGGGTGGTCTCGGGGATTCCGATGGAGTTTCAGTTCGGGACCAACTGGTCGCGGTTTTCCCATGCCGCCGGCGGAGTGATCGGCCAGACTCTGGCCATGGAGGGGGTCTTTTCGTTCTTCCTGGAGTCGACTTTTCTGGGGCTGTTCCTGTTTGGGGAGCGGCGCCTGGGGCCTCGGGGCCACTGGTTCGCGGCCTTCATGGTGTGCCTGGGGGCCTGGCTGAGCGGGTTCTTCATCGTGGCGACCAACGCCTGGATGCAGCACCCGGTGGGATACACGATGGGTCCCGCGGGGGAGATCGTGCTGGACAGCTTCTGGGCGCTGCTGTTGAATCCCTGGCTGCCGTGGCAGTACGCCCATACCATGATCGGTTCGGTGGTGACCGCGAGCTTCGTGATGGCGGCGGTGGGAGCGTTCTACCTGTTGCACGGGAAGCACGAGCCTTACGGCCGCACGTTTGTGCGCATGGGGGTGACGGCGGGGCTTGTCTCGGCCGTGCTGCTGGCCTTCCCCACCGGCGATGCGCAGGCGGTGAACGTGGCCACGCACCAGGGGCCGACGCTGGCCGCCATGGAGGGGCTGTTCCGCACCGAGCGCGGCGCCCCGATCGCATTGATCGGGCAGCCGGACGTGGAGAACCAGCGGCTGGACAATCCCATCACGGTGCCGAATGCCCTGAGCCTGCTGACCTGGCGCCGCTGGACCGCCGAAGTGAAGGGGCTGGATGCCTTCCCGCAAGAGCAGTGGCCCGATAACATCCCGCTGCTCTATTACAGCTATCACATCATGGTGGGGCTGGGGACCATCTTCATCGCCGCCATGGCGGCGGCGGCATGGAAGCTGAAGAAGGGGCGGCTGTACCAGTCGCGGCCCATGCTGTGGCTGCTGATGCTGCTGGCGCCGTTCCCCTACATCGCCAACACGGCCGGGTGGACCACGGCCGAGGTGGGCCGGCAGCCGTGGGCCATCTACGGGTTGATGCGCACGGCCGACGGCTCCTCTCCGCTGGTTTCGGCGGGCAACGCCCTGTTCACCCTCATCGGTTTCATGGGAATGTACACGGTGCTGACCATGCTGTTCCTGTTGCTGGTCTACCGGGAGATCGAGCGAGGGCCGGAGAAAACAGAGAAGCCGCTGGCGGCGCAGGCGGCTGCTTAGGAGGAATGCCATGGAGATGATCTGGTTCTGCCTGGTGGCGGTGATGATCGCCATGTACGTGGTGCTGGACGGCTTCGACCTGGGCGCGGGGATTGTGCACCTGGCGGTGGCGCGCACGAGCGCGGAACGCAGGCTGGTGCTGAGGTCGATCGGGCCGGTGTGGGACGGCAACGAGGTGTGGCTGCTGGCGGGCGGCGGGGTGCTGTATTTCGCCTTCCCGGCGCTGTACGCCTCCAGTTTCAGCGGATTTTATCTGCCCCTGATGCTGGTGCTGTGGCTGTTGATCCTGCGGGGCATCGCGATCGAGTTTCGCAACCATATCGACAGCCCGGTGTGGAAGCCCCTGTGGGACACGGTGTTTTCGGGCGCCAGCGCGCTGCTGGCGGTGTTCTTCGGGGCGGCGCTGGGCAACGTGGTGCGGGGGGTGCCGCTCGACGGCGAGGGGCGCTTCTTTCTGCCGCTGTGGACGGACGTCACCACGGGCCCGAACGCGGGGATTCTGGACTGGTACACCGTCACCGTGGGGGTGGCGGCGTTCCTGACCCTGATGGTGCACGGGGCGCTGTGGGTGGCGATGAAGACCGACGGGCAGGTAGAGGCCCGCGCGCGCCGTATCGCCCGGCTGGGCTGGTGGGGCGTGGCGCTGATGACGGTCGTGATCACGCTGGCCAGCTTCGCGGTGCAGCCGCAGCTCCGGGCGAGCTTCGATGCGCGCCCGTGGGGGTACATCTTCCCGCTGCTGGCGCTGGTGGGGTTGATGGGCATGCGGTTCTTCACCGGCGCGCAGGCGTTTCTATCTTCCGGGCTGTTCATCGTGGGGATGCTGACCAGCGCAGCCTTCGGGGTGTTCCCCTATGTGCTGCCTTCGAACGCCGACCCGGCCTCCGGGCTGACGATATACAACGCTGCGGCCCCGGCCTATGGGCTGAAGGTAGGGCTGGCGTGGTTCATCCCGGGGATGACGCTGGCCACCGGTTACTTCGTGTACGTCTACCGGAACTTCGCCGGCAAGGTGCGGCTGGAGGAGGAGGGGTATTAGTCAGCTGACAGCCGCCAGCAGTCGGGGTTCAGCTTTTTGAGGGGCGCGGTCGGTGGTGCGTTCTGCGGCACGTTGCTGTAGAGCGCGCCGCCGCGCGCCCGATTTTTTCCTTGACCCGCATCATCTTCCCGCGTAAGCTAAGAATTCTTGGTATGGGGCGCAAGCCGCAAAAGAACGAGTCGTTGCCCGGTTCGCTGGACATGTTGATTCTGCGGACGCTCTCGCTGCGCCCGCTGCATGGGTACGGCATCATCCAGTTCATTCAACAATCGTCCGGCGACGAGC
Organism: Bryobacteraceae bacterium; assembly: GCA_041685075.1. Classification (GTDB taxonomy): domain Bacteria; phylum Acidobacteriota; class Terriglobia; order Bryobacterales; family Bryobacteraceae; genus JAMCRM01. The sequence continues at coordinate 3,292 of JAWLGN010000018.1, read as the reverse complement.
TTCTTGTCGAGGAGGGGTCGCTGTACCCCGCGCTCCAGCGGCTGGAACTCAACGGCTGGATCGAGGGAGAGTGGGGCGTGACGGCGAACAACCGGCGGGCAAGGATCTACAGGATCACGCCAGCCGGCCGGAAACAGTTAGCCGTGGAAACCCGCAATTATGCGAGATTGACGCTGGCGATCGCGCGCGTGATGGGAGCGGAGTGAGGGGGATGATGCTGCGGCGGCTGAAGTATTGGATGGAGAGCGCCAGGCGCAGCGAGGCGCTGCGCGAGGAAATGGAACTCCACCTTGCGGAGAAGGCCGCGGAACTCGAAGCCGGCGGTATGACGCCGGAGCGCGCGCGGGCTGAAGCGCGGCGGCGATTCGGCAACCTGGGGTTGAAGCAGGAAGAGTCCCGCGAGATCTGGATCGCGCGGTTCTGGTCGGAACTGGGCCAGGATCTCCGCTATGGCCTGCGCACCATGGCTGCCGGCAAGGCCTTCAGCGCCGTGGCGGTCTTGTCGCTGGCGCTCGGCATCGGGGCCAATACCGCGATCTACAGCCTGATGGAATCGATTCTGTTGCGCTCGCTGCCGGTGGCCGATCCCGAGTCGCTGGTGGTCTTGAACTGGCGGAGCCGGGCGCCGCAGGACGCCGACAAGGAATGGGTCCACGTGGTGCACGGGGTACAGGGCGTTCTCTGGCCGGCCGATGACGGCGTGCTCGAAACCGGGATGTTTCCCTACGGCGCCTTCGAGATGTTTCGCGAGGAGAATCCCGTCTTTTCCACGCTCTTCGGATACTTCGATGGACGGAACAAGACCCTGACGGTCCGGGGACAGGCCACGATAGCTTCGACGGAGTACGTCACCGGCGGGTATTTTCGCGCCCTGGCGGTGTCGCCGGCCGCGGGACGCCTGATCGGCCCCGAAGACGATCGCGCGGGTGCGGCGCCGGTCGCGGTCCTCAGTTTTACGGCCAGCCGGCAGCGCTTTGGGGAGCCGTGGAATGCGGTAGGGCAATCGATTCTCGTGGATAACGTGCCCTTTACGGTGATCGGCGTTGCGCCGCCGGAGTTCTTTGGCGTCGACCCTGCCGCGGCGCCGGACCTCTATCTTCCGTTACACGCGAACCTGCTGGTGGACGGCGCCCGGGCGGCCCGCATGTATAGCGACCGGAACTTCTACTGGATCGAAATGATGGGCCGCCTGCGTCCGGGCGTGAGCCTCGCCCAGGCGCAGGCAGCGCTGGCGCCTCGGTTCCATCGATGGGTGGAGGCCACCGCGACGACCGACGGTGAGCGCGCCCGGCTGCCCGCCCTGGTGCTGAATCCCGGGGCCGCCGGCCTGGGCAGCCTGCGCCGCAGGTATGCCAGGCCTCTGTACCTGCTGCTGGCGATGGTGGGGATGATTCTGGCCATCGCGTGCGCGAACGTCGCCAACCTGCTGCTGGCCAGGGCCGCCGCGCGGCGCCGCGAAATGGCCGTACGGCTCAGCCTGGGGGCGGGACGGTTCCGCATCGTGCGGCAACTGCTGACCGAGAGCGTGATGCTGGCCTCGCTCGGCGGAGCCGTAGGGGTGTTGTTTGCGATGTGGGGCATGCGGCTGTTGACGTCTCTGTTCGCGCGCGGTCAGGAGAACTTCACGCTGCACGCGGAACTGAACTGGAAGGTGCTGGGCGTGACGGCGGCGCTCTCGGTGGCTTGCGGTCTGTTATTCGGCCTTGCGCCGGCGCTCAAAGCGACGCGTCCGGACGTCATGCCGGATTTGAAGAATCGCCGCGGAGGCGGACCGCGCCGCCGCGCGCAGCACGTGCTGGCGGCCGCGCAGGTGGCGTTCTCGTTTCTCATCCTGGTGGCCGCGGGTCTGTTTGTCCGGACACTCGGCAACCTGCACTCCGTCGAACTGGGATATGCCCGCGAGAACATCCTGCTGTTCACGTTGCCGGCGCGCCAGGCAGGGCACACGGAGACCGCCACGCTGTACGAGGACCTGCGCAAGCGCTTCCAAGCCATCCCCGGGGTGAGCAGCGCCACGTATTCCAACTCCTCGATCATCCGGGCCGGCCAGGCCGGGGGAGCATACAGGGGCGCGATGAGGGCCGGGAGCGTAGCGATCGAGGGCGCACGCGTTCTGGCCGCCGGACCGCGCTTTCTGAGCACCATGCAGATTCCCATCCTGGCCGGGCGCGAGATGGACGACCGCGACCAACAGGGCTCCACGCCGGTTGCGGTGATCAGCGAGCGGCTGGCCCGGACGTACTTCGGGGGCGAGAATCCTGTGGGCCGGCGCATCACCTTCGTGGACGAGAACCGCGATGTCGAGATCATCGGCGTCGCGGGCAACGTGCGGTACGGCGGGCTGAGGCGGGAGAGCCCCATGACCGTCTTCGCGGCGGCCAGCCAGGCGGCTCCGGAGCAGGTGACCTACGCGCTGCGCACCGCTGGCGATCCGCTGCAGTATGTCAGGAGCGTGCACGAGATCGTGCGGGAGGTGGATTCCCGCATACCGGTCACCAACGTCATCACACAGGCGGCGGAGATCGATCGAACCATCAGCCGGGAGATCACCTTCGCGAAACTGTGCACGGGTTTTGCGGTCCTGGCGCTGCTGATGGCGTGCGTGGGGATCTACGGAACGATGTCCTACAGCGTCGCGCGGCAGACAGGCGAGATCGGAACCCGCATGGCGTTGGGCGCGCAACGCGGCGACGTGGTCTGGATGGTTCTGCGCCGCGCGCTGCTGCTGGCGGCGGCGGGACTCGCCATCAGCCTGCCTGCCGCGCTGGCCGCCTCGCAGCTCATCGAATCGTTTCTCTTCGGGACCCGGCCGAACGATCCGGCAACCCTGGCGCTGGCCGCTGCCATCCTGATGGGAGCCGCGATACTCGCCGGTTATGTGCCGGCCAGGCGAGCGTCACGGATCGATCCGCTGAGGGCCCTGCGGCACGAGTGAGGAACCCTAATACCCCATCTCCCGCAGCTTTTCGACGGTGAGGCGCCCGGCGAGCTGCAGCTTTTGGAGCAGCTTCTCGACGTGCTTGGCGAGGATGTCGGTTTCGATGTTGACGCGGGCGCCGGGGCGGTAGCTTCCCAGGGTCGTGTTGCGAAAGGTGTGGGGAATGATGGCGGCGGCGAGGACGCCGGCGGAGAGATCGGCTATGGTCAGGCTGACGCCGTCGATGGCAACCGAGCCCTTGAAGACCAGGTAGGGATCGAGAGCGGCAGGGTAGCGGACGCGCAGCCACCAGTTCTCCCGCCCCAGGTCTTCCAACCCCAGAAACTCGCCGGTGCCGTCGACGTGGCCCTGCAC